>JASIGD010000625.1 GCA_030045295.1 Streptosporangiaceae bacterium | reverse complement strand
GCGGACGTGGCGGGTCTTCGAGGCGCTCGTGCCCGCGGTCCTCGAGCAGAAGGTGGTCGGCCGCGAAGCCCGGCGCGCCTGGCGGATCCTGCTGCGCGCCTTCGGGTCGGCGGCTCCCGGTCCCGCCCCGGACGGGATGCGGGTCGTGCCCTCACCGGCCCAGTGGGCGCGCGTCCCGTCCTGGGACTGGCATCGCGCCGGAGTCGAGGGCGTCCGGGCCCGGACGATCCTCGCCGCCGCCGAACTCGCCAGCCGGCTCGAGCAGGTCCCCGGCCTGGACCCGGCCGAGGCCGACCGGCGGCTGCGGTCCGTCCCCGGCGTCGGGCCGTGGACCTCCGCCGAGATCAGGCAGCGGGCCGCGGGCGACCCGGACGCGGTCTCCGTGGGCGACTACCACCTCCCGAGGGCGGTCGGCTGGACGCTGGCCGGGCGGATCACCGACGACGCCGGCATGCTCGAGCTGCTCGCGCCCTACGCCGGGCACCGGTACCGGGTGACCCGGCTCATCGAGCTCGGCGGCGGCGAGCCCCCGCGCCGCGGCCCCCGCCTTCCCGTCCGTGACTACCGCTCCTTCTAACCCATCCGTACCAAAGATTGTGGTTGATCCGGGTTCTGCGGTGGATCCGGTACATCCCAGGCCCCCCGATCAACCACGAAGCCCGGATCAACCACGAAAACCTCCCGCTATCCGGTACAGGGTGTGATAGGCGGGGTTTAACGAGGCCAGTAAGACTTCCTGGTGTGGGACGGCGTGCGGCGAGCCAAAGCCGTGGCCGGCGTGCGCCGGGGAAGATCCCGGCGCCGGGAAGGGTTTGGTGCAGCATGAGCGATCTCCGCGGCAACTCTGCTGAGAACAGGACCAACGGGACCAGCCGGACCGCCGGGATCACGCCCTCGGCTATGCGCCGGGCGCTCGCCCGGGCCAGGGACGGCAAGTCGCTCGACCCGCAGGAGGCGACGATCCTCCTGCACGCCCGCGGCGAGCAGCTCCAGACCCTCCTGGAATACGCCAGCCGGACCAGGGACGCCGGCCTGGAAACGGCCAGCCGGCCCAAGATCATCACCTATTCGCGGAAGGTCTTCATCCCGCTGACCCGGCTGTGCCGGGACCGCTGCGGGTACTGCACGTTCGCCACGGTGCCGCACCGGCTGCACAGCCTGTACCTCGAGCCGGACGAGGTCCTCGGAATCGCCCGCGAGGGCGCGAAGATGGGCTGCAAAGAGGCCTTGTTCACGCTCGGCGATCGGCCAGAGCAAAGGTGGCGCCAGGCCCGCGAGTGGCTGGACGCCCGCGGCTACGACGATACCCATTCATACCTCAGGGCCATGGCCATCCGCGTCCTGGAGGAGACCGGCCTGCTGCCCCACCTCAACCCGGGCGTGCTCAGCTGGCAGGACTTCCAGCGCCTCAAGCCGGTGGCGCCGTCGATGGGCATGATGCTCGAGACCACGGCCAGCCGCCTGTTCACCGACAAGGGCGGGCCGCACTTCGGCAGCCCCGACAAGGACCCTGCGGTCAGGCTCCGCGTGCTCGAGGACGCCGGCCGGTGCAACGTCCCGTTCACCACCGGCATCCTGATCGGCATCGGCGAGACCCGGGCCGAGCGCGCCGACTCGATCTTCGCCATCAGGAAGGTCGCCCGCGCCTACCGCGGCATCCAGGAAGTCATCGTGCAGAACTTCCGGGCCAAGCCGGATACCAAGATGCGCGACGTGCCGGACGCCGAACTCGACGACCTGGCCGCCACGATCGCCGTCGCCAGGCTGGTCCTCGGCCCCGGAACGCGGATCCAGGCGCCGCCGAACCTGGTCGGCGGCCAGCACGACCTCATCCTGCGGGCCGGCATCGACGACTGGGGCGGCGTCTCGCCGCTGACCCCGGACCACGTCAACCCCGAACGCCCCTGGCCGGACATTGCCGAGCTGGCCGCCCGCACCGCCGCCGCCGGGTTCACGCTGCGCGAGCGCCTGACGATCTACCCGCCCTACCTCCGCGAGCCGTGGCTGGATCCCCGCCTCGCCCGGCACGTGGCCGCGCTGGCCGACCCGGCGACCGGCCTGGCCGACGAGGCCGCCATGCCGCACGGCCTGCCCTGGCAGGAACCCGGCGAGTGGGGCTCGGCCGGCCGGACCGACCTGCACGTGACCATCGACACCATCGGCCGCACCCGTGACCGGCGCGATGATTTCGCCGAGGTCTACGGCGACTGGAATGAATTGTCCGAACGGCCCGTGGTACCTCCCCCCGGGCACCTTTCCCGCCCCCCAGCCGGCCGAACCGCCGTGGCCTCCGCCGGCGAGATGGCCGCCGCGCTGCGCCAGGCCGAGCGCGCCCCGGCCGCCCTCACCGACGATCAGGCCGTGGCCCTGCTGTCCGCCGACGGGCCCGACCTGGAGGCGCTGGCCGGCATCGCCGACTCGCTGCGCCGCGAGGTCGCGGGCGACGAGGTCAGCTACGTGGTCACCCGGAACATCAACTTCACCAACGTCTGCTACACCGGCTGCCGGTTCTGCGCGTTCGCGCAGCGCCGCACCGACGCCGACGCGTACACGCTGTCGCTGCAGCAGATCGGCGACCGGGCCGCCGAGGCCTGGGACGCCGGCGCCACCGAGGTGTGCATGCAGGGCGGCATCCACCCCGACCTGCCCGGCACCGCGTACTTCGAGATCGCCGCCGAGGTCAAGCGGCGCCGTCCCGGCTTGCACGTCCACGCGTTCTCGCCCATGGAGGTGGTCAATGGCGCCTCGCGCACCGGCCTGCCGATCCGGGAGTGGCTGGCGCGCGCCAAGGAGGCGGGCGTCGGCTCGCTGCCGGGGACGGCGGCCGAGATCCTCGATGACGACGTGCGCTGGGTGCTGACCAAGGGCAAGCTGCCCGCCTCGGTGTGGGTCGAGGTGATCACCACCGCGCACGAGCTGGGCCTGCCGACCTCGGCGACGATGATGTACGGGCACGTCGACACGCCGGCGCACTGG
>JASIGD010000079.1 GCA_030045295.1 Streptosporangiaceae bacterium | reverse complement strand
GTTCCCGCTGCGGCCGCCGAGCGCGGCGGCGCAGACCCGGGTGGCCGAACTCCGGGCGGCGCGCGACGGCGGAGCAGCGGTGCTAGTGGTGAACGGGGAGCGCGACCCGTTCGGGATCCCGAGCGCCGGGGACGCCGACCGGGTGGTCGTCGTGCCGGGGGAGACGCATTCGCTAAAGGGCCATCGCGCAGCCATCGTGCAGGCCGTGGCTGAGTGGCTGCCGACGGTGCTGCGGTAAGGCTCTTCTGAAAAGGGTCGCCAGATCGGGCGCCCCTGCTAGGCATCGCGGGCGGGGCATCGCGGGCGGCGGATCAGGCCGCCGGAGCGTGGTCCCCGTGCTCCCGTACTGCCCGGGGCGGCCGGTCGAATCCCAGGTCCGTGGGGCGGTGCGGTGCGATGGTCGCGCCATCGGGGAGCAGTTCCCCCGTGTCGTCGAAGATCACGATGCCATTGCAGAGCAGGCTCCAGCCCTGCTCGGGGTGGCTAACAATGGTGTGCGCCGCTTCGCGGTCCGGTGCTGACGCATCCGGACAGGGCGGCGTGTGTGGGCACATATCAGTGCCTCCTGGCAAGTTCATCGTATGTTCTTGATTGCTAGTGTGCCGCAGCTCCGGCGATCGCTGTATGAACCACGCCGATCGTTTTCCAGCGGGCGGTTTGTAGCTTTCCGCTGGTTACTGTCGGACACATAGTCATTACTATTTGTAGGTGTCTCGTTCTACTGTGCGTGACTACCTGGTATTTATATTTTGTTTAGGGCTAGGCCCTCTAAGTGGCCTAGACCAACTTTGCTCCTTCTGAGGGTACCGCGCAAGCGACATGCCCAACTGCGGCAATCGATTGCCCCGCACCTTCCTCCGGGGATGTGCCCGCCCGCGGGCCGGACCGGCCCCCCTAATCTGGAGACGTCGTAGCCGCTCGGGAGGTTCACACCCGCGGCGCCAACAATTCTTACCAGATGCGAAACCTTTGCTGGCGCTTCAGGCCTGGGTGACGGGGGAGGCCAGCGGGCTCGGCTCGAACGGGACCGGCGGGATGCCGTTGAGACGGTGCGTTTCGCGCAGCGTGAGCAGGTGCTCCGCCTCGGCCGTGAGGGCGTGGACGCGCGGCTTGGCCATCGCCTTCCGCCGGTAGATGCGGTCGTCGTAGCCGCGCGGGCCGATCTCCGCGCGCTCCGCCGCGTACGCGGCGCGCATGGCATCGGTCAGCGCCGCGTCCAGGTCAAGCGCGAGCCGGTGCAATTCGGCTGCGGGAGCCCGCCGTTCCTGCGCCTGGCGGAACCGGGTCTCAGCCTCGCGGGCCGCGTCGAGCAGTTCCGCCCGCCGCGCCGCGAGCGCCACGTCGGTTCCGTACCTCTGCATCGCCTCGCTGCTGGGCTTCTGCCGGCTCATCGCCCCAGGTCTCATGACCCATAGGGTAGCGGGCCGCGGGAGCGGGCCTACGCGGGGCAGGGGCCGCTGCCCTCGGGATCTGGGGCCGAGGCGGCTGCCGGTACGGCTGACCCTATTCGCCCGCCCCGGCCGGGACTGAGCTGCCCGGCCCCGGCCGGGGCGGGCGGACGCCTACGCGTCGCCTTCCGGCTGGTCGGCCTGGCCGAACACCACCTGGACGCTGCGCTCGTCGGTGCCGCGCACCACGTTCAGGTCGATGGTGACCGGGTGGCCGCCGGCCGCCGCCTGGAGCGCGCCGGACAGGTCATCGATGGTGCGGGTCGGCTGGCCCGCGGCCGCCGCGATCAAGTCGCCGGGTGCCAGCCCGGCCCGGGCGGCCGGGCTGTCCTCGACCACCTTATGGATGAGCAGGCCCTCCGCATCGGGCAGGCCGACGGCGCGCCGCATCCGCCTGGCCACGTGTCCGGGGGCGATGGCGATGCCGAGTTGCGGCGGCCTGACCGATTCGCCGCGGGCGAGCGCGTCGACCCGGCCGCGCAGCGTCTCGTCGGCGGGAATGGCCAGGTAGAAACCCTCACCGAGGCGGTTCGTGTTGATCCCGAGTAGCTGCCCCGCGGCGTTGAGGACCGGGCCGCCCGAGGAGCCGGGCAGCAGCGGGGCGGTGTGCTCGAGGCTGCCGGTGATGCGCAGGCCGCGCGGCCCGCGGAAGGACCGGTCGATACCCGAGACGAACCCGAACGTCACCCGCAGCCCGCGCCCGCCCGGGTTAGCCAGCGCGAAGACGGGTGCCCCGATTGCCGGCGCGTCAGTGGCCCAGGGCAGCGCGGCAGCCTGCCCGGTGTCGGCCTCGACGACGGCGAGGTCGCCGTCGACGTCCCGACCCGTTACGTTCCCCTCGACCTCACGCCCGTCGGCCAGGGTGACCTTCACCTGGCTGCCGCGTACGTTGTGCGCGTTGGTGAGTATCCGGCCCCCGCCGAGCACGACGCCCGAGCCGACGCCCCACCGCTGCCCGACGCCCACCACCGAGGAGCCGGCCTCCTCCGCCAGCCGCGCGATGCTGGCCTGGATCTCGTCGAAAATAGTCATGATTGCCACACCTTCCAGTAGCTAGTAACTTGCAAGTTACTACTAACTACGGAGATGTCAACGTGACGGCTACGATCTGCTTATGGCCCAGAGCGAAATTGCCTCCTCACCGCTCGCCGAGGCGCTGGCGCGGGTCGGCGACCGGTGGTCCCTGCTGCTGGTGGAGGCGCTGCTCGCCGGGCCGCGCCGGTTCAACGATCTGCTCGATGAGCTGCCCGGAATCGCGGCGAACATCTTGTCCGAGCGCCTCAAGCGGCTCGAGCGGGAGGGGCTGCTGGTGGCGCGGCCCTACTCCGAGCGGCCGCCTCGCGCCGCCTACCAGCTGACCGCGGAAGGCAGGGACCTCGCCGGCGCGCTCCGCCTGCTGGCGTCCTGGGGAGCCGGGCATGCCGACCCCGCGCAAGCGCCCGTGCATCCCGCGTGCGGCACCCCCATCGAGGCCCGCTGGTACTGCCCGACCTGCGACCGCCTGGTCGACGGCGAGCCGGATCACGCCGAGGTCCACTTCGTCTAGTCAGGCGAGGCTGGCGGCCCAGCTCGAGTGCAGCGCGGCGTACTCGCCGTGGCCGGCCATCAGCTCGCCGGGCGTCCCGTCCTCGGT
>JASIGD010000624.1 GCA_030045295.1 Streptosporangiaceae bacterium | reverse complement strand
GAGAATGGCATTCGGCATGGGATCCCCCGTATTAGTGCTCGTGGACGATGACGCCGCGGATGTTCTTGCCGTCATTCATGTCCTGGTAGGCCTCGTTGACCTGGTCAAGCCGGTACTTGCGGGTGACAAGCTCGTCGAGCTTGAGGTGACCGGTCTTGTAGAGGCGGATAAGCCGCGGGATGTCGAACAGCGGGTTGCTGTCGCCGAACAGCGCACCGCGGATCTGCCGCATGTAGCTGATCAGGAAGCCGGCCGGCAGGTGCACGGCGTGCTCGTCGAAGTGGCCAACGGCCGTGATGGTGACCTTGCCGCCCTTGCCGGTCATCAGCACCGCCGCCTGCACCATATCTTCGGTGACCACGCCCGGCGTGAGAATGACGTGATCGGCGAGCTGACCCCAGGTGCTCTCTACCACGAACTCGCGCGCTTCCTCGGCAGTCGCGAACGCGCGGGTGGCACCGAATACCGAGGTAGCCATCTCCCGCTTGAACTCCACCGGGTCGACCACGATCACGTCCCTGGCGCCGGCGAACCGGGCGCCCTGCACCGCGTTGCTGCCGACGCCGCCGGCGCCAAAGATCACGACGGTGTCGCCGGCCTGCACGCCGGCCGCGTGCACCGCCGATCCCCAGCCGGTCGGGACGCCGCAGCCGACCAGGCACGCGATCTCCCACGGCAGCTCCTCCACGAGCGGTACGCAGGCCCACTCTGAAACGACCGCGTACTGCGAGAAGGTGCCGAGCGTGCAGAATCCGCCCAGGTCCTCCGCGCCCAGGTGGAACCGGAAGGTGCCGTCGAGGAACATGCCGGTGCCGGCGTTGAGGCCCTTGACGCACATGTTGGAGTGACCGGTCGAGCACGGCCGGCAGGCGCCGCAGGCCGGGATGTAGGAGCAGACAACCGGGTCGCCCGGCTTAACCCGGCGCACGTCCGGCCCCACCGACTCGACAATGCCCGCGCCCTCGTGGCCGCCCACCACCGGCAGCCGCACCCGGGCGTCGCCGGCGGTGATGTGATCGTCGGAGTGGCACAGCCCGGCGGCCATGATCTTGACCCGGACCTCGTGTGCCTTGGGGTCGTCAAGCTGCAGGTCGGCGATCTCCCAGCCGGTGTGGTACGCCTTCGTGATGGCGGCTCGGGTGGTGATCTGCATGGGACGGGTTCCTTCCTACAGCCGGGCGAGCTGGGGTACTACCTCGGCGCCGATCAGCTCGATGTGGTCCAGGTCGTCGATGTCGAAGATGTGCAGATAGAAGGTGTCCGCGCCGGCCTTCGCCAGCTCCGCGATCCGGTCGGTCAGCGCGCCGGGCGGGCCGATCACCGCGGCGTCGGAGAGCATGGGCCCGCCCACTATCTCCGACCGCCGCTCGATCTCGGCGGGCGTCGATCCGATCGCCACCGGCAGCACGGCCGACAGCCGGGCGTCTGCCGGGTCCCGGCCGATCGCCTCGCACGCCCGGCCAAACCGCTGGAACCGCTCCCTGGGGTCGCCACCGTAGGCGGCGTTGAACTCGGCTGCGTACCGGGCGGCCAGGGCCGGCGTCCGCCGGGGGCCGCCGCCGCCGATGATGATCGGCGGATGCGGGCGCTGCCGCACCCGCGGGGGGGTGCGGTTGTCGGTGACCTGGTAGTGCTGGCCGTCGAACGAGAAGCCGTGATCCGGCTGCGCGTGCCAGAGGCCGGTGATGACCGCGAGCTGCTCCTCCAGCCGGTCGAACCGCTCGCCGACCGGCGGGAACGGCAGGCCGAACGCCGCGTGCTCGCGCGCGTACCAGGCGGCACCGAGGCCGAGCTCGGCGCGCCCCCCGCTCATGTCGTCGACGGACGCCACGATCGTCGCGAGCAGCCCGGGGGCGCGGAACGTCGAGGCGGTCATCAGCGCGCCGAGGCGAACCAGGGCGGTGTCGCGGGCCAGGCCGCCCAGCGTCGTCCAGCAGTCGGTGGGCTTGTACTGCGGATTGTCCGGGTTGCCGCCGAGTAGGTGGTCGGAGCGGAAGAACGCGTCGAAGCCGGCTCGCTCGGTCGACAGCGCCAAGGCGAGGATGTCCTCGTACGACGCGCCGTTCCGCGGCTCCATCAGGACCCGCAGCCGCAGCGGACGCTTAGGGGTGCTCATGGATGATGACGCCGCGGATGTTCTTGCCGTCGAGCATGTCCTGGTAGCCCTGGTTGATCTCGTCCAGCCGGTACCGGCGCGTGATCAGCTCGTCGAGCTTGAGGTCGCCGGACTGGTACAGACCGATGAGCAGCGGCACGTCGACGAGCGGGCTGCAGCCACCGTAAATAGAGCCCTGGATGCGGCGCTGGTAACCGATCAGCATGCCGGGGTTCTCGTCGATCATGCCCTTGCCCACGGCCGTGACGGTGACCTGCCCGCACTTGCCGACCACCCGGATGGCGTCGGCGATAACCTGGTCGCTCAGGATGCCGACGGTGATGATGGCGTGATCGGCGAGCTCGCCCCAGGTGGTCTCGACGACGAAGTCGTGCGCCTCCTTCGCGGTGGCGAACGTGTGCGTGGCCCCGAACACGGCGGCCATCTCCCGCTTGAATTCAACCGGGTCGACCACGATGACATTCTTCGCGCCGGCCAGGCTGGCGCCCTGCACCGCGTTGCTGCCCACGCCGCCGGAGCCGTAGATGACCACCGTCTGGCCGGCCCGGACGCCAGCCGCGCGCACCGCCGACCCCCAGCCGGTCGG
>JASIGD010000623.1 GCA_030045295.1 Streptosporangiaceae bacterium | reverse complement strand
GGGGCCGAACCAGGTGACGGCGTGCCACGGGTAGGTCGCGAGCCACAAGAACACCCGGGCCGCCTGCGCGCTGGGTAGCGTGGTCGCCACCGCCAGCTCGATCCTTGCGTACTCGCTCGGGTCGTCGAGAACCTGCTCGACCACGGGCATCCGCTGGCAGCTCATGCCCACCGTGGACAGGACCGTATAGGGACGCCCCCCCGGCCGTTCGGTCACGCCCACCAAGGGCTGCTTGCCCGAAGACGCGTCCCAGTAGTGCCTGCCCGGGCCGATCCTGGACGTCAGGTGGCCGAGCAGCGCGTGCTGGAACTGCCTCCACCCGTTGGCCGAGTCGCGCCAGCGCCAGTAGGACCGGGACCGGTTCAGCCTGGGCGCGAGCCCCTCCATGGCGTCCTCGAGCGACCAGCCGAACGGCGTCTGGCCGATCACATCGCTGCTGTAGCCGGGCATGCCTCGGTCCATGTCGGACCAGCCGGCGATCACCGCGAGCGGCCTCCCGTCTTCCAGGACCGCCACCCCGTCGCCTTCCTCGAACCACAGCGCTTCCAGGCTGCCTGCCTTCAGCGGCGGACGGCCGCCGGGATGCTTGGTGCGCGCAGCGGGCATGAGCGGGGCGCGCCCGGCGTCGAGCCGCGCCTGGTCGGTCGCCGGCGGTGCGGGCCGGTGGTTGGCGATCCACGTGGCCGATATCGTGGCGGTGTCGTCGTGCAGGTAGGCGGCCGTGACCATGCCGTCGTATTCGACGGTGACCCTGCGGCTGCCGTAAGGGCTCACGCTGTCCAGCAGCGTGGCCGGCAGCTGCGGCCCGGTCTCGGGAAATGCCATGAACGAAAATGTACTGACTGAGCCGCGCAGCTCAAATCCCGGCCGCGCCGGCGGGTCTCGCTGCCAAGCCCCCGTCCTATCCTGGTCTGGCACCTGGAAAACCTTTTTACCGAACGGAGCTGCGTGTCACCCTCCAGTCCTCCTTCGTCCGGCCCCGTGGTGTCAGCCAAACCCGCCCATCCGGCGGAGCTCACCGTGGCCGGTCCTGGTCAGCGGCGTCGCCCTAAGCCGCCGCGACACCTGGCGGACCTGACCCTGCCCGAACGCCGCGCCGTCGTGACCGGCCTGGGCGAACCGCCATTCCGGGCCGTCCAGCTCTCCAGGCATTTCTTCGGCCGGTTCACCCAGCAGCCGGAGGAGATGACCGACCTGCCGCGGGCGTCCCGCGGACTGCTGGCCGATGCCCTGCTGCCGCGGCTGCTGGTCGCCGAGCAGGAGCTCTCCTGCGACGGAGGGACCACGCGCAAGACGCTGTGGCGCGCCTTCGACGGGGCACTGGTCGAGTCGGTGCTGATGCGCTACCCGGACCGGGTCACGATGTGCGTGTCGTCGCAGGCAGGCTGCGGAATCGCCTGCCCGTTCTGCGCGACCGGGCAGGCCGGCCTGACCCGCAACCTGTCCACCGCCGAGATCGTGGCCCAGGTGGTGGCCGGCGCCCGGCTGCTCGCCGCGGGCCAGGTACCAGGCGGTGCGGCTCGCGTCTCCAACGTGGTGTTCATGGGCATGGGGGAGCCGCTGGCCAACTACCCGAACGCGCTGGCCGCGGTCCGCCGGTTCACCGATCCCGTGCCGGAAGGCATGGGGATCTCCCAGCGTTCGGTCACCGTGTCCACGGTCGGTCTGGTCCCAGCCATCGCCCGGCTGGCCGGCGAAGGCCTCTCGGTGACCCTCGCCGTGTCCCTGCACGCCCCGGACGATGAGCTGCGTGACACGCTCGTGCCGGTCAACCGGCGGTGGAAGGTCGCCGAGGTGCTCGCCGCCGCGTGGGACTACGCGGCCGCCACCGGCCGCCGCGTCTCGATCGAGTACGCCCTGATCAGGGACATCAACGACCAGGCCTGGCGGGCCGACCTGCTCGGGTCGCTGCTGGCCGGGCGGCTCGCGCACGTCAACCTGATCCCGCTGAACCCGACCCCGGGGTCGAAGTGGACCGCGTCCCGGCCCGCCGCCCAGCGCGAGTTCATCCGCCGGCTGGAGGCCCACCGCGTGCCGGTTACGGTCCGGGACACCCGCGGCCGGGAGATCGACGGCGCCTGCGGCCAGCTGGCCGCTTCGGCACGCCGGTGAAAACGCCCTGGCCCTCCCGGCTGCGGTGGCGAGCGGTGCACTGGGGGTGGGAAGCGATCCAGCGGGCCGGGATGGTCACGCCGGATACCCCGGCCGCGCGGCGGTTCGCCGCGTTCGGCCGCGGGTCGATGGCCGCCTTCCCGCCGGGGACGGTGTTCGGGGAGCGCTGGATCGCGATCGGCGCGGACACGCTCATCGGCGCCTTCGTGACGTTGTCGGCGGGGATGGTGCCAGGCCAGGACCTCGGCCCGGTGCCGGTGCTGCGGATCGGCGACCGCTGCGTGATCGGCCGGGGCAGTCACGTCGTCGCCCATCATTCGTTGCTGATCGGAGACGACGTGTTCACCGGCCCGTACGTCTACATCACCGACCAGAACCACGGGTACGCCGACCCTCATGTCCCGATCGGGCGCCAGATGCCGCTGAACGCGGCCGTCCAGATAGGTTCCGGCAGCTGGCTGGGTGCCGGGGCGGTCGTGCTGCCCGGCACGCGCATCGGCTGCAACGTCGTCGTGGCGGCCGGTTCCGTGGTCCGCGGCACCGTACCCGACCGGTGCGTAGTGGCAGGCGTCCCCGCCCGGATCGTCAGGGAGTACGTGCCGGGCGACGGCTGGTCACTCGCGCCCAGCCCCGCCGCGTCAGCTGGCCCTGCCGCCGAACGCCTCGAGGGCATCGCGCAGTCGCCCGATCCGCCCGGCTAGCTGGGCCGCCGTTTCCTCGGCCTCGGCGTCCTTGACCACCGCCGGCAGC
>JASIGD010000622.1 GCA_030045295.1 Streptosporangiaceae bacterium | reverse complement strand
GCTGTGCTGGTTAGCCCTCCGCCGTACACCACGCCAAACCCGGCCAGCACGACGGGCACGGCCAACCCGAAGTAGGACACCACGTAGAGCAGCGACACCACTCCGGCCCGCTGGTGCGCCGCGGCTAGCGGAACCACCGTCCGGATGCTGCCCTGGAAGCCGCCGCCGAACCCGGCGCCGGCGATCGCGGAGCCGGCGAAAAAGACCGCCGCCGACCCCATGCTCACGGCTACGACGGTCGTCGCCACGCCGGTGATCAGGGCCAGGATGCCGAACAGCATCACCGTCCGGGCCGCGGCCCGGTGCAGCGCGATGATCGCAAGGACGGCCGAGGCGGCCAGCATGAAGAAGCTCAGGCTGCCCAGCACCACGTCGCCCGAGCCGGTCAGCGCGTGCACCAGCGCCGGGCCGAGCGCGCCATACAGCCCGGCCAGCGCCCACACCGCGAACAGCACGGGCACGGCGGTCAGCACCGGGGCCCGCAGCGCCTGCGGCACGGTGATCTCCGGCCGCAGGCTGGCCAGCGCGCCCGGTGCCCGGCTGACTGTCTCGCGCATCGCGGCGATAGCGGCCGCCTGAAGGGCGAGCACGCCGATCAGAGCCAGGTAGATGAGGTGGGTGGGGTCAGGCAGGAAGCGGACCGCGAGCGCGGACAAGATCGCGCCGCTCGCGGTGCCCATGCCCGGCGCCACCGCGTTGGCGAACGTGCCGAGCTCGCGGTCCATGTCCAGCATGGCTGCGCCGATCGCGCCCAGCGCCGCGCCGGTGGACAGGCCCTGGAACACGCGGGCCGACAGCAAGGCAGGTACCCCGGTGGCGGTGGCGAAGATCACCAGCGCGCCCGCGTGCACGGTGATGGCGGTCAGCAGCACCGGCCGACGCCCGACGTGGTCCGACAGCTTGCCCACGGTCAACAGGGCGGCCAGCACCGCCAGCGCGTACACCCCGAACACCACAGTGGTGGTGATCGGCGTAAAGTGCCATCGGGCCTGGTAGATCGCGTACAGCGGGGTGGGGGCGGCGGAGGAGGCGAGCAGCGCCACGATCAGCGAGGCCAGCACGAAAACGGCCGGCCGCCCGCTCAGCCGTCGCCTGCCCCGCCCGGACAGTCGAGCCCGGCGGGCGAATGGGTCAGCCGGGAGAGGCGTGGCGGTTCCGCTGGCCGGACGGCGGACCTGCAGGTGCATCGTCATGTCTGGTTCCCCACACTGATTGAGTAGACAGGTCTGTTCAATCCAGATAATAGACAGACAGGTCTAATCAGTCAAGGGATTCCCGATGTCCGCGCTCGAGCGGAACTTGGCGAATCCTGGCGCGCTGGCGGTCAGGCGGGACCTGGCGGATCACCCGGCGCGCTGTCGCTCAGGCAGGACACGGCAAATCTCGGCGCCGCGTCCCTCAGGGGGGACACGGCAACTCACCCAGCGCACGGTCGCGCTGCGCCCGGCGCCGACCGGAGCGGGCTATGGTTCAGCTGAAGGGAGGAAACGGATGGGCCGGCCAGAACCGCGGGACACCGGGCAGCGAGCTGACGTCGGGCGCGCGCTGTGACCAAGGCCGACCAACCCGGTACGTCCGCCCGGGACCCGACCGCGGCCCCGGTGTCGGCGTGGGCGCCGTTCCGGCACCGGCTGTTCGCGGCGATGTGGGGCGCCCAGTTCGTCTCCAACATCGGCAGCTGGATGCAGACGGTGGCCGCGCAGTGGCTGATGCTGACGCTGACCAGCTCGGCGACCTACGTTGCGCTGGTCCAGACGGCGGCGGGCCTGCCCGTCGTGCTGTTCGCGGTCTTGGCCGGGACGATCGGCGACCTGGTGGACCGGCGCCACTTCCTGCTGGTCACCCAGGCGGTCATGCTGGTCGCCGCGGCCGCCCTGGGCGCGCTGGCCATCGCCGGGCTGGTCACCCCGTGGGTGCTGCTCGCGCTGGTCTTCGCGGTCGGCACCGGGCAGGCACTGACCTCGCCAACCTGGCAGACCCTGCAGCCGGAGCTGGTCAGCCCGGCCGAGCGGACGCAGGCCATCTCGCTCGGATCGGTGAACCAGAACCTGGCCCGCGCCATCGGGCCGGCCATCGGCGGCCTCCTGCTGGCGGCCACCAGCGCCGGCACGGTCTTCCTGGTCAACGCGGTCAGCTTCGTCGCGGTGATCGGAGTCATCGCGGCCTGGCGCTCCACCCGCGCCCCGGACGCGCTGCCGCGCGAGCACGTCGGCGAGGCGGTGCGGGCCGGCGGCCGGTACATCGCGGGCAGCCCGATATTGCGGGTGATCCTAGCCCGGGCGGGACTGTTCATCTTTTTCGCCACCGCCATCTGGGCGCTGCTGCCGCTGACCGCCCACTCGGCGCTGCACCTGGATTCGGGCGGTTACGGGCTGCTGTTGGGCAGTGTCGGGATCGGCGCCGTGGTCGGCGCCGGACTGCTGCCGCGGCTGCGCGCTCGTCTGTCGCCGGACGCGCTGCTGACGGGAGGCTCGATCGGGCTGGCGGCGGTGACGCTGCTGCTGGCCTACGCCCACCTGGCCGCGGTGGCCGCCGCCGCCCTGGTCGTGGGCGGGGCCTGCTGGGTGCTGGCCCTTTCCACGCTGAATTCGCTATACCAGCTGTCCCTGCCCCAGTGGATCAAGGCGCGCGGCATGTCCTTCTACCTGATGGTGTTCCAGGGCGGCGGCGCCGTCGGGGCCGCAGTCATGGGGGTGCTGGCCGAGCATGCGGGATTGTCGCCGGCCCTGACCATCGCGGCCGCGGGGCTGGCCCTCGGTCCGCTGGCCGGGCTGGTCTGGCGGTTCCAGCCGATTCCGCCCGAGCAGCTGCTGCCCGCCGGTGACTGGCCCGCGCCGCATCTGGCCGCGGATGAAACGCCGGAGGGTCCGGTGCTGGTCAGCGTCGAGTACCGGGCGCGGCCGGGCCAGGAAGATGAGCTGATGGCGGCGCTGCAGCGGACCAGGTTCGGCCGCCGGCGCACCGGCGCGACCTCGTGGCGGGCCTGGCAGGACGCCAGTGACCCAAGCCGGGTCCTTGAGCAGTTCGTCGTCGCATCCTGGGACGAACACCTCCGCCAGCACGACCGCGTAACCAAGCGCGATCAGGACCGGCTGGACCGGGTGCGCCAGCTGGCCGATCCCGGTCATCCGGCGATCGTCACGCACTGGGTGGCCGTCATCCGGCGGAAACCGGCCTCGTGACCGTGACCCGGCGTGCTCCACGGCCACGCTGGCGCTGACCGCCGCCGGCTCCGGCGGCCCCGAGAGGACCCGATCGAAGCCGGGTTGCCGCGAGGCAGCTAAGCCTGAAATTCGGTGCCGACGATGCGCTGGCCGCTGGCGCGGGTGAGCGCGAGGTAGATCGCGCCGGGTACGACGATCTGCGGGTCCAGCAGCGTGATGTTCGCCGGCCGTGCGTGCGGCGCGATCATCCCGGTGTCCGTCGCGCCACCGGGCAGGAGCAGGTTGATGACGACGCCAGTATCCTCCAGGTCCGCGGCCCAGACCTTCGTCATTGCCTCGACCGCCGCCTTCGAGGGGCCGTAGGGCGAGAATCCCTTCCTGACCATGGTCGTCTCGCTGACGGTGACGTTGATGATGCTGCCCGACCGGCGTTCGACCATCCGCGGCGCGAACGCCCGCGTCATCAAGAACACGCCGTTGATGTTGGTGTCCATCACCAGCCGCCACGCCTGCGGGTCAATCTCCCAGAACGGCCGCGGGTCGGTCATGAACCGCTCATTGACGAAACGCATGCCGCGAGCGGCGTTGTTAACCAGGATGTCTGGCGCGGGCAGCTGGGCCGCCAGCCGGCCGACGTCGCCGTCGCTGGTGACGTCCGCCGTCACCGCCGTGATCCGGCCCGGCAGACCGGCGGCGTCCGCGGCGGTTCGTTCGGCCTCGTCGGGGTGCCCCGCCACGGTGATGATCACGTGCGCGCCCTCGCGGGCGTAGCCGAGCGCGATGGCACGGCCGATCCCGCGGCCGCCGCCGGTCACGAGCGCGACGCGGTCCTCAAGCTTTCCTGGCATCCCGCTCAGGCTACCGGGCGCAGGGCAGGCCGCGCGGGGTGCGTTGGCCGCGCGCAGCGGGAACGCAGAACCCGGTGCCAACGCTTCGCGCGGTCAGCTTCCGGCACGTCCCGGCCAGGGCGAGAGCGGCAAGCCACTCACGGCCCGACGCGGGTCGTCAAGTGGGGGGTCCGCAGCGGTGAGGACGGCGTGCGCGTCGAGGGCGATGGCGCCACCCGGGTGGGCCAGGACGGGGTTGACCTCAATCTCGCTGTATTCCGGGTGCTCGGCGCCTGCCCGAGCGATCGCCGCGAGGGCGGCGGCGGTTGCCTCAAGGTCGACGGGCTCGGCTCCGCGCCACCCGTTCAGCAGCGGCGCGTGCCGCAGCGACCTGAGCATCCGCCGCGCCTGCTCGTGGGTGAGCGGAGCCAGGTCCACGGCGGTGTCGGGAAGCAGTTCGGCGGTGATCCCGCCGAGGCCGGCCATGGCAATCGGCCCGAATCTCGGGTCCTGCCGGACGCCCATGATCAGCTCGACCGAACCTGGCCGGTGCACCATGGCCTCGACCGCGAACGCCGCGGACCGGGTGCGCCGCCGCATGGCGGCGAACGCTGCCCGCAGGGCTGGCTCGCTGCCCAGATCGAGAGCTACCCCGCGGGCTTCGGTCTTGTGCGCCAGTCCCATCGCCTTGAGCGCGACCGGGTAGCCGATATCGGCGGCGGCCGCCACGGCGGAGTCGGCATCGGCGACGAACCTGGCCGCTGGGAAGCTCACGCCGTACCCGGCCAGAAGTTCACGCGTGCGCTGATAGCTCCCGTCCCCGACCGGGGAGGCGGTCGCGAACTGCGGCACCTCTGCTGGTGAGAGCGCGGCCCAGCGGACCGTGTTGGCGATAGCCGCCGCGGCGTGCTCGATGCGGTTGAAGACGGGGACGCCGCGTCCGCGCAGGACTCGCAGGGCGGGAGTGTCGGAAGTGGCCATGCTGTGCACGACCACGGGGCGCGCGGCGGCGGCCGACGCGTCCGCAATGCTACTGGCGACGGCCGACTCGGCGGCGGCGAGCCGCGGCGAACTGGTCGCGTAGTCGCCGAAGTAGCCCGACAGCACGACCGCGTCGGCGCCGGATTCGGTCAGCAGCGCGCCGGCCACGGCGGCGTAACTGCCGATATCCGATTCACCGGCGCCGGCCAGGTCGACCGGGTTCGTCACGCCCGCCGTGGCGGGGAGCAGATGGCGCAGCCGCGATGCGATGGCATCGGGCAGCGGCGGTACCGACAGGCCGGCCGCCGCCATCGCGTCGGCCGCAAGCGCGCCCTGGCCGCCGCCGTCGGCCATGATCGCGACGCGGCCCCCGGCGGGCAGGCCAGGCGCGAGCAGCGTTATCGCGGCGTCTACCAGCTCACCGGCGGTATCGAGCCGCAGCGCCCCGGCCTCCGCGACGGCCGCGTCCACGATCTCCAGCGGGCTCACGAGCGCTCCGGTGTGGGACCGGGCGGCACGGCCTGACGCCGCGCTGCGGCCCGCTGTGAGCAGGAGGACAGGCTTGCCGGCGGCTCGCGCGCGGGCCAGCGCGCGCACCAGCCGGCGGCCGTCACGGAAGTCCTCCACGTACGCCGCGATGGCCCGCGTCGGCTCATGGTCGACCAAGCTCTCGAGCGCCTCTGCCGCGTCGATGTCTCGCTGGTTGCCAAGCGATACCAGCCGGGACAAACCCTGCCCGGCCTGGCCCAGCAGCCGCCCGATCTCCAGGCTGAGGTTGCCGCTCTGCGATACCAGCCCGACCTGGCCCGCCGGCACGGTACCCCAGCACAGCTGCAGCGCGGCGGCATGGTCGACCACGCCCATGCAGTTCGGCCCGAGCAGCCGGGCACCGCGCGACCGGACCAGTTCGGCTAGGTCAAGCTCGTCGCGCGAGCTCGCGGGATCGCCGACGCCGGTCGTGATGACCACGAAGCAGCGAGCGCCCGCGTCGAGGCCCTGCTCGACCTCCGCCCGGACGTGGCGGGGCCGCGTTGCCACCACGACCAGCTCTGGTGCGTCGGGAAGTTCGGCCAGCGACAACCAGGAACGCTTGCCGAGGACGGTGGCGCCGTTACGGTTGACCAGGTAGACCTGGCGCCGATCCCGGCCGGACAGCGCGCCGCGGGCCAGCCAGTAGCCCCACTTCTGACGGTTGGCCGACGCCCCGACGATGGCGACCGAGCGAGGGTCGAACAGTGCGCCGAGGGGCTCCCGGACCGGGGTGACGACCGGGAGCGGCACCGGGTCAGGTCGGCGGAGCCAGCATGGCTGAGCGGCGGCGCGCGAACGCGGCCCGCCGGCCGCGGTGCCTGGCTGGGGGGTGGCGGTCATCTCGGGTTGCTTCCTTCATTCGCAATAAATGACTGACACATCAGTTATTGTCCGGCATACGAGTCCCCGCGGCAAGGCAATGCCGCGCGGGGGTACCGCGCCTAGCGAGCGGCCGGCTTGGCCAGCATCTCGTCGATGAAGGCCAGGCAGGTCGTCCGCATCCGCTCGGCGGTCATGCTCCTCGAACCGAGCAGCACCTGGATGGCGAGGCCGTCGATCATCGCGACGAGCATGTTGGCCAGTTCGATGGCGCTGCCGTCGCGGATCATGCCCGCATCCTGACCGGCGCCGATGATGCCGGCCACCATCCGCCGCCACTGGCCGTAGAAGTCCTCGTTCAGCTCCTGCAGGTCGGGTTCTTGGAGCCCTTCGACCCACAGCTCGCTCCAGACATGCCAGCCCTCGAGGGTCTCGTCCTCGATCGGCAGGAAGGACTCGACGATCAGCCTGAGCAGTTCGACCGGTCCCTTGCCGGTCTCCATGATCCACTGGCGGCGGTCCATCATGTGCGCGTAGTACTCCTCGAACGCCGCCTTGAGCAGGTCGCGCTTGCTGTCGAAGTAGTAGTGGATCATGCCGGAGCTGACCCCCGCGCGCTTGGCCACATCGGACACGCGCAGGCTGCGGAAGCCGCTGCCAGCGATGACGTGCCAGGTGGCTTGCAGGATCTGCTGGCGCCGCTCCTCCTCGACGTGGGGTCGGGGCATCTCACCTCCGAACATCTGCCGGGCCGGCGTCGATTAGTCGGTACGCTACCCCGGCCGCCGGCCGCCCGGCGCCGCCGGGCGAAAACCCGCCCAGAAGCTCTTGACAACCTGGCGGGCTTGCCTCACAGTTTATAAATAACTGATTCATCAGTTAGATATGAGATTACACCACGAACCGAGCCGCGCAGGCCTGTCCGGAGGGACGAGAGCAGGGAGCAGCAAATGGGACACCGGGGAAGCTATCTGGTGGCCGGGCAGTCGCTGGTCCTGTCGAGCATTTACGTCGACCGCACGGGCGGGTACTATCGCTGCGCCGACAGCGCCGTGTTCGGATTCCGGTACAAGCACCCGGCCAATCCCTGACATGGCTGACTCGGCGACCCGGACCGGGGGTGTGCTGTCCTTCCCGTCGCGGCCGGGGTCGCCGCTGGCGGCCGTGGCGAAACGCATATTGCTGGCTGTGGGCCTGCTGGCCCTGTCGTCAACGATCGTCTATCTGGGCCGTCACGGCTACCGGGACACCGCCCACCCGGGGAGACCGCTATCGGCTCTCGGCAGCGTCTACTACGCGACCGTGACGCTGTCGACCATCGGGTACGGCGACATCGTCCCGGTCACGACGGAGGCGCGGCTGGTCAACACGGTAGTGATCACGCCGATGCGGCTGGTGTTCCTCATCATCCTGGTCGGCACCACCTTGCAGGTGCTGACCGAACAAACCCGCGCGAATTGGCGAATTAGCCGGTGGAGGTCGAGAGTGGCTGGTCAGACGATTGTCATCGGTTACGGGACGAAGGGCCGAAGTGCCGTCAGGACGTTGCGTGAGTCCGGGGCGGCAGCAGAGTCCATCGTGGTCGTGGATCTGCTGCCCGAAGCGATCGGGGACGCCAACGCGGCCGGGCTGGTCGCGGTCGCCGGGGACGCGACCAGGCGAGAGGTGCTCGGTCACGCCGAGATCGGCGCCGCGCGCCAGGTGATCATCGCGGTGAACCGCGACGACACCGCGGTGCTGATCGCTCTCACCGCCCGCCAGCTCAACTCCTGTATCACGATCGTGGCCGCGGTCCGCGAGGAAGAGAACCAGGACCTGCTGCGGTTGAGCGGCGCCGACCAGGTGGTGGTCTCCTCGGGCGCCGCCGGGCAGCTGCTGGCCATCTCCGCGGTGCGTCCCGCCACCGGGCGGGTGATCGTCGACCTCCTGGGTCGGGGCCGCGGTCTCGACCTGGTGGAGCGACCGGTCGCCGTCGCCGAGGTGGGCAGGCCGGCCCGGGATGCGGAGGGCATGGTCATCGCGCTCGCACGGGGGGACGACCTGCTGCCGGCCGACCACCCCGAAGCGCGCCGACTCGCCGAGGGCGACCGCCTCGTCGTGGTCAGCTCCTACCAACAGCCCGTGATCAGCCACGGCATCACCCAGCCGAGGGAGTTCGCTCATGCCAGCCGTCACGTTTAGCGGAGTACTGATCATCGCTCTGGTGGCGGTGGCCGTCCCGGTGGTGCACGCGCTGGTGCCACGGCTGCCCGTCCCCGATGCCGTCCTGGAAGTCGTCGCCGGCATACTGATCGGGCCCGCGGTGCTCGGCTGGGTGCACGTCAACGTTTCCATTCAGGTGCTCAGCGATCTCGGCCTGGGCATGCTGCTGTTCCTGGCCGGCCTGGAGATCGACGTGGAGAGCCTGCGCGGGCCGCTGGGACGGCTGGCCGGCTGGGCGTTCGGCGGCTCGGTGCTGCTCGGCCTGGGCTGCGGCTTGGCGCTGAGCCTGGCCGGCGCGGGCGCGAAACCGGTCTTCTTGACGGTGGTACTGACCTCCACCTCGGCTGGGCTGCTGCTGCCGCTGCTCAAGGACGCGGGCCAAGAGCGCACGCCGTTCGGGCAGCTGGTGATGACCGCCGCAGCGCTGGCCGAAGTGGCCACGATCATGATGCTGTCCCTGTTGTTCTCGGCCACGTCGACGACGTCAGCCGAGCGGCTGACTTCCCTGGCGATATTCCTCGCCCTGATCGCGGTCGTCGGACTGGCCCTCGGCCGGGTGCGGAATCTGGCCGCCCTGGACCGGATGCTCGACCGGCTAGAAGACCGCAGCGCCCAGCTGCGCGTCCGCGCCGCGCTGACGCTGGCCCTCGCGTTCGCCGTGCTGGCCAACCGGCTCGGCTTCGCCTCCATCCTCGGCGCGTTCGCCGCCGGGCTGCTGGTGCGGACGATCGACCTGACCGGGCGGGCCCCGCACCCGCAGTTCCAGACCAAGCTGGAGGGTATCGGGTTCGGGTTCCTGGTCCCGATCTTCTTCATCACCACCGGCGTCCAGTTCGACGCGCGGGCGCTGGTCAGCGACCGCGCGGCGATAGCCGCGATCCCCCTGTTCCTGGCCGCTCTGCTGGTGGTCCGCGGAGTCCCCGCCATCCTGTACGCTCGCCGGTTCGGCAAGCGACGCGCGGCGGTGGCCGGGCTCATGCAGGCCACCTCGCTGACCTTCGTCATCGTGGCGACCCAGATCGGCACCGCCGCCGGGCAGATCAGCCGCACCACGGGAGCTTCGCTGCTCGCCGCCGGGCTGCTGTCCGCCGCGCTCTTCCCCGCTATCGCCCTCAAGCTGCTCCAGCGCGAAGCGCCGGCCGTCCCGGCCCAGCCCGCCCGGACCGGCGCCACGGCCACGCCGATCCGGGCACCAGAGCCCAGCCCGCCAGCCGCGGATCGCCTGCCCACGGCGATTGCGCAGCGTTAAGGCGGGAATCACCCCTGGTAAGGCCGGCGACGCCCACGACAGCGTGAGCGGAATCTGGAAGCGGATCAACAGGACGAAGGGGCGTGAGCGGTCATGACGGCACCGTCCCATGGCGGGGATACCGGACAGCGTCCATCCGAAGCGGGCGCACCAACGCAGCCGCCAGCGCAGCAGCCGACGCAACACGGGCGGATCAGCGCCATGTGGGTGACCACGGCGCTGTTCGCCGTCGTCCTGCTGCTCTTGCTGATCTTCATCCTGGAAAACAGCCAGCGGGTGGACATCAGCTACCTGGGCGCCCACGGGCACCTGCCGCTCGGGATCGCGTTGTTGCTGGCCGCGGTCCTGGGCATCCTGCTCGCCGTGATCGCGTGGTTCGGGCACGGAGTGCAGGTCCGGACCAAGGCCCGCCGCGCGCGTAAGACCTGACGCCGGCAGGTGGCGTAGGCCCGTTGGCGCGACCGCGTCGCGGCCGCGGGCAAGCCGACTACTGGGTGGCCGTCTCGCCTCCGTGCAGGGCGTCCTGGAGCTCCTTCTCGTCGTCCTTGGACAACGAGGTCTTCAGCACGGTGCCGCCGTACTTCGACATCGCCTCCACGGCCTTGTCCGGGGTCACCTTCTCCAGCATCAAGAACAGCGCCGACGTGCCGGGCTGGAGCATACCCCGCACCTGGTCCTGGAACTGCTTGTCGATGCTGGTCTTGGCCAGCTTGCCCATCAGGGCGCCCATCCCGGCGCCGATGGCGAGCCCGAAGACCGGGATGAAGAACAGCAAGCCGAACAGGAACCCCCAGAACATGCCCCAGGTCGCCCCGGCGCCGACCGCGTGATGGTTGGTGTGGACGTGATAGCTGCCGTCCTCGTCGCGGATGATCACCGCGATCGCGTCCGGCTGGATGATCAGATCCCGGGCCAGCTGGCGCGCCTCTTCGGCGGCGGCGTCGGCCGTCGTCATATCCGGGTATCCGATGGCGACTAGATCGGCCATGGCCTTCCCTCCTGTGTTTATTGCCCCTGTACTGTCGAGCGTGTCACGCTGCTCATCGTGCCGTCACGGGATCAGAAATTCCTCACCCCCCGGGGGGTGAATTGATGGCCCTGGCGCAGCTGGATGGCCTTTCCCCACCCTCCGACTGGGACATCGCTCTTATTTCGAGCGTGGGACCTCACCTGCCCACTGCAACGCGACGCCGCGTTCTCATCCTCACCCGGGAGCCCTGCATGTCCTACAACCTGAAGAACCGCAGCTTCCTCAAGGAGATCGACTTCCAGCCGAGCGAGCTGCGCTACCTTCTGCGGTTGGCCGAGGCGCTCAAGCTGGCCAAGTACGCCGGCACCGAGACCCACCGCCTGCCCGGCAAGAATATCGCGCTGATCTTCGCGAAGACCTCCACTCGCACCCGGTCCGCGTTCGAGGTCGCCGCCTACGACCAGGGGGCTCACGTCACCTACCTCGACTCGTCCGGCTCCCAGCTAGGCCACAAGGAGTCGATCGCCGACACCGCCGCGGTCCTGGGCCGGATGTACGACGCGATCGAGTACCGCGGCAACAAGCAAGCCGATCTCGAGGAGCTCGCCGCCCACGCCGGCGTGCCGGTGTACAACGGCCTGACCGACGAATGGCACCCGACCCAGATGCTCGCCGACTTCCTGACCATGCACGAGGCCAGCAACAAGCCCTACGACGCCCTCGCGTACGCCTTTGTCGGCGACTGCCGGTTCAACATGGGACGCTCCCTGCTGGTCACGGGCGCGCTGATGGGCAGCGACGTGCGCCTGGCCGGCCCGGCCGAGCTCGGTCCGCCCAAAGACGTCACCGACCTGGCCAAGGACATCGCTGGGCGCACCGGCGCGCGCATCACGATCACCGACGACCCCGCGCGAGCCGTCGCCGGGGCCGACTTCATCCACACCGACGTGTGGGTGTCAATGGGCGAGTCCAAGGACGTCTGGGCCGAGCGCGTCAAGCTCCTGACTCCCTACCAGGTCAATGCCGACCTCATGCGCACGGCCGGCAACCCGGCCGTCAAGTTCATGCACTGCCTGCCCGCGTTCCACGACACCAACACCGTGGTGGGCCGCGAGATCATGGAGCATACCGGGATGACCGGCGGCCTCGAAGTCACCGGCGAGGTCTTCAGCTCACCCGCCAGCATCGTCTTCGACCAGGCCGAAAACCGCCTCCACACCATCAAGGCCATCCTGGTCGCCACGCTCGGCTAGCGCGGTTCCGGCCACCGGTCAGCGGGAGCCGTAGTTGTAGGTCGAGGAGTTGCCGGGCGTGCCGTTGCCGTGGCTGGACACCACGTTCACTACCAGGACGGCCCCGCCTATGGCGATCGCCAGACCCACGACGATGGCGATGATCAACCGGAGCACGGCACTCCTCCTCCTGGCCGGGGTCAAGGCACGGTGAACGTTACCTCGGCGGCCGGCCCGGTACGGCCGTAGAAGTTGATCGGCACCACCTTGGCCCGGTAATGGCCGGGCCGCAGCCTGTTGATGGTGGCGCCGTCGGCGTCTGCGGTGACCACCGGGGCATGACCTGGCTCGCCGGGTCCTTGCAGGTAGACGCGATAACGGATGTCGAGCCCGGCGTCGGGCCAGTTCAACGTGACCTTCCCGGCGCCGGGCCTGGCTTGCCCTGACACGACGCCGGGCACCGGCGGGCAGTCTTCCGGGTACTTCCAGGCGTCAAACCATTGCGAAGGGTCTTCCTGGACGATCGGCGGGTAGTCCGGCGGTCCGCTCCGGGCCGCATCGGCTTGCGCGCCCGGGTCGTTGCCGAACGCGGCCATCGGCACGGCGATGAACCGGGGCAGTGTCGCCGTGTTGGTGAAGTGGGACATCGGCACGCAGCCGGTGGTGACCGCTTCGGAGTTGACGTTATAGCTGATCACCAGCGTGTTGCGGCTGGAAAGGGCCGGCTCGGCCCGCGCCTCGTACATGATGCGGTACTCGTGCGCGGCGTCGAGCCCGATCGCCGGGTCGCGGTACAGCAGCCTTCCGGCGGCGGCGTCGAACGGGCCCCACGGCGCGTCGGCCGGGTAGGCGTCGATGTCCTGGGTGCCTGCTACCGGCCCGGCCTGGATCAGCCAGTAGCGGTGCCCGACCTGGATCACGCTGAAACCGGACGACACGGCGAGGCTGCTGCCCGGCGGCTGTACCGGCCGGGCGTTACGCTGTCCGGCCGCCCACGTGCCCGCGCCGTGGTAGAAGCGCCACGCGGAGAAATTGGTCAGCTGCGACGCCGGGACGCGGGCCAGGTAGAGCCGGCGGTCCGGGACCGACACGTTGGGGCTCTGCGTGCCGTAGACGTAGACCGTGTTCCCCTGGCGCAGCAGCGCGGCACCCCACAGGATCGGCGCGCCGCCGGCTGACGGAGTGTAGGACGGCAGCGTGACCTGGTGCGGCCGGGCTACCGCACCGTAGCGGGACCCGCGGCCGGCCGAGCTGAGCTGGCTGACCGGGAAGGCGGCGACCACCGTTCCGAGCGGGACGTACGGTTCGAGGCCGCTGCGGTAGTGGTTGTAGAACTTGACGATGGTTCCGCCGACCGTGATGCCGTCCTCCTCCCAGTACGGGTCGGACGGCCCGCCCGGGATCGCGGGCGGCGGCCCTACCACCGGGCGGGCGTTGCCCGGGCCGCCCGGGCCGGTGCAGGCTCCGCCGCCGGTCACGGTGACGAACGTGCTGCCCGACCCGGTCCTGGTCTGGATGACCAGCGAGTTGTGCACGAACCCGCTGAGGTCAGACAAACCGATGGTCGGCCCGGCCGGGCCGATCGAGGTATCGGAGAAGAACCAGGCGAGCTGCGAGGAGTTCAGCCGGATGGCGGAGACCCCGTCGCCGCCGGCCCAGTCGGCGCAGGTGGAACGGTCCGAGTAGGCGACCCACTCGGCATCCAGCGCGGCCGGGTCTGGTTTGGCCGACGCGCCGCCTACCAGCACGGGAGGTTCGGTGCTCAGCGCGGCCGGGCCGGACGGATGACCCCGCGCCGGGACCAGCCAGGCAAACGCGATGCCCAGCCCGGCGGCAATCCC
>JASIGD010000078.1 GCA_030045295.1 Streptosporangiaceae bacterium | reverse complement strand
GCGGGTGCCCCTTCTCGCTGTCGATCTTGACCGCGAGCGATGGCTCATCCGAAGTCGCAGGCAGCTCGCTCAAGGCTTCATCCCGGTGGCTGAGCCGGTAGCCGGCACGCGAAGCTCATCAGGTTCCCCTCACCGGGCCGGATGACCGTCGACGTCGATACTATTGCGGGCGCTGATGCCACCGTTCGTTCGGGATCGAAGGTCCTCATACCGTGTCCGGCGGGACGGCCGCCGGTCAGTCGCGCGGCGGGCCATACGGTCTGATCCAGACCGAGGCGTGCTCGGGTTCCAGCGCCCGCTGCGTGGCGCCGAGCAGCGCGGCGTGGACGGCGTCCAGGTCCACCGCGTCCTGCAGCCGGGCGGCGAAGGCGGCGACGATCCGGTCGGCGTCGTAGCGCGTCCGGTTGAACCGGCGATCCACGGCGTGCTGGACGCGGCGGCGCAGCGGGTTGAACAGCGCGGCGGCGGCCAAGGTGGCGGCGGCCACCGCCACCGGCGTCTTGACCGTCAGCACCTGGGTGGCCAGCAGTACCAGCCCGGCGTACAGCCCGACCAGCAGCCCGGTCACGATCGCGTAGGCCAAGGTCCGGGAGATGATCCGGTCGATGTCGTACAGCCGGTACTTCGAGATGGCCACCCCGATGCTGAGCGGAAACGCGATGATCGCGGCGCTGCCGATGCTGATAGCGGCCTGCGCGAGCGCCGACGGGTGCGTGTCCAGCGTGCTGACCAACGTGACCACTGCCCCGCCCAGCAAGCAGACCACGGCGCCGGCCAGGAGCCATTTAAGCTGCTGACGGCGCTCGAGAGAGGACCGGCGGAAGCTGGCCACCTGGCGGCCCACGAACAACAGCCACAACATCACCAACAGGGGCAGGATCACCTCCTGCGCGGGTGTCAGCCAGGCAGCGGTCCCGCTCGGCTGGTCGACGGCCGTCAGGTCCCCGCCGGCCGTCACCTGGATGTGATGCCCCGCGATGGCGGCGACGGCGACGGCGTAGATGCTCGCCGGCCAGCAGGCGCCGATCGCCAGGTAGGCCGCCACCACCCAGCGCCAGCGGGGGGAGGGCAGCGTGCCGTCGGGGAACAGCAGGATCGCCAGCGGGAACAGCACGATCGCCGGTGCCCACACCAGGTCCAGCAGCACCGCGACCGGTCCGAGCGGCAGCGTGCCGTGCCCGAAACGGTAGATGAGTACCGCGTACCTGCCCGCGCAATTGCTCGCCGCGAGCAGCACCGCCAGGCTCAGCAGGATCCATCCCATCGGATTGCGTGGCAGGCGCCTGGCCAGCACGAAGCCCACCCCGCCGTAGGCGACGAAGATCACGGTGTTCGTCGCGACATTCCCGACCGTCAGGGCGTGAGTCGCGGCGGCGAGCGGCACCGTGGCGACGAACAGCACCACTCCGATCAGGCCGACGGCGTCTGCCGCCGCCGGTGACGCGAGCCGGAAACGTCCCTCGGTGACGTCCACCGCCACGGCGCCCTCCCCGGTTCACGTCGCCCGATCGCCCGCACCCGCAGCCTACGACGGCAACGATACGAGACCGTTACGGTGCCGTACCGGGGAGGCGCCGCCGCCTGCGTTTCCCCCGGCCCGCACGCCGCCCGGTCCGTTGGGTCAGCGGCCGGTCCACCGGGGCGGCCGGCGTTCGGCGAAGGCGCGCACGCCCTCACGGGCGTCGTCCGAGTGCAGCATCCGCTGATACGCGGGCAGGCCGCCGCCGCGCAGCCGCTGGTAGCCCTCGGCCACGGCGGTGCCCTCGGTCTCGCGCATGATCTCCAGCGCGGCCGCGACCGACAGCGGGGCGGACGCGCAGATCGCGTGCGCCAGTTCGAGCGCCGCCGGGATCAGGTCGCCGGCCGGGACGACCCGGTTCACCAGGCCCCAGCGGGCGGCTTCGGCGGCGCTGATACGCCTGCCGGTGAGCAGCCACTCCACGGCGACCGGGCGCGGCAGCCGGGCCGGCAGGCGGAGCAGGCCGCCGGCGTCGGGGACCAGGCCGAGCGTGACCTCGGTGAGCGCGAACTCCGCGTGCTCGGCGGCCACCACCAGGTCGGCGGCGAGGACCAGCTCGAAGCCGCCGCCGAGTGCGAGGCCGTTGACCGCGGCGATGACCGGCTTGCCGATGTCGAAGAACTCGGTGAGGCCCGCGAATCCGCCCGGGCCGTGGTCGGCGGCGATTCCCTCCCCGCCCGCGGCCGCCTTCAGGTCCCAGCCGGCGCTGAAGAAGCGCTCGCCGGCCCCGGTGAGGATGCCGACGCGGAGCCCGGGTTCGCGGCGGAGCCGGTCGAAGGCGGCGTACAGGGCCTGGCTGGTCGGGACGTCGATCGCGTTGGCCTTCGGCCGGTCCAGGGTGATGACGAGGACCGGGCCGTCCGTTCGGGCCTGGACGTCCATGGCTTCACGCTCCGTACGGACGCAGCAGGGACCGCGTGATGATGTGCCGCTGGATCTCGCTCGTGCCGTCCCAGATGCGCTCGACCCGGGCGTCGCGCCACCAGCGTTCGGCGGGGAACCGCGCCATCAGGCCCATGCCGCCGAAGACCTGCACCGCGGTGTCCGTCATCCGGCCCAGCATCTCCGATGCGTACAGTTTGGCCATCGCCGCGTCGGCGTCGGTCATCGTGCCGGCCTCGCACTTCGCGGCGGCTTTCAAGGTGAGCAGCTCAGCCGCCTCCAGCTGCGTGGCGCAGTCGGCCAGCTGGAAACCGACGCCCTGGAAGCGGCCCACCGGCTGGCCGAACTGCTCGCGGGTGGCCGCCCATTCGGTGACCGCGTCCAGCACCCGGCGGGCGCGGCCGACGCTGGTGGCGGCGACCGTCAGCCTGGTCGCGCCCAGCCACTGGCCCATCAGGTCGAAGCCGCGTCCCTCCTCGCCCAGCAGGTTCGCCGCCGGGACGCGGCACTCGGTGAACGACAGCTCGCACTGGTGGTAGCCGCGGTTCGAGACGCAGTCCGAGCCCCTGGTGACGGTCAGGCCGGGGGAGTCCTTGTCGACCAGGAACGCGGTGATCTGCTTCTTCGGGCCGCGCCTGGTGGTCTCGGTCCCGGTGGCGGCGAACAAGATGATGAAGTCGGCCACGTCCGCGTGGCTGATGAAGTGCTTGGTGCCGTTGATGACGTAGTCGTCCGCGTCCCGGCGGGCGGTGGTGGACATGGAGC
>JASIGD010000621.1 GCA_030045295.1 Streptosporangiaceae bacterium | reverse complement strand
AGGGGAGCCGACCACAACCGTTCGGGCGCCTACGAGGCGGACCTGTCCGGCGGCCTGGACCGGCTCGACGGCGGTGACGCGCACGTGGCGGCCGCCATCGAGACGGAGGACCGGGCGGCGGTGATGGACTCGCTGATCTTGTGCAAGTTCCTGCGCGGCGTGTTCACCGACCCGTTCACCGAGTGGGCAGGGCTGCTATCCGCGGTGACCGGCTGGGACGTGACGGGGGAAGAACTGCGCGAGACCGCCCGCCGGATCGTCATGGCCAAGCGGGTCTACAACATCCGCGAGGGCTGGCAGCCCGCGGACGACTGGCTGCCGGACCGCCTGCTGAACGAGCCGCTCACCCTCCCGTCCGGGCGGGTAGCCACCATCACCGCGGACCGCCTGCGGGCGATGATCGACTCGTACTACAAAATGCGCGGCCTCGACCCAGAGGGGCGCCCAGACCCGGCGATCGTGGGCTCTCTAGGTTTGTCTTAACGTCGAGAGAGGGCGGATACTGCATACATGGCCATTACTGCCCCGGAGAACACGGGGACGGTAACGCTCACGATCGACGGACGTGAGGTCACTGCCCCGGAGGATGCGACGATCTGGCAGGCCGCGAAGGCCGCCGGCATCGACATCCCCGTGCTGTGCCACGATGAACGTTACGATCCTGTCGGCGTCTGCCGGATGTGCGTGGTCGACGTGGGGGCGCCCGCGTTTGCCGCGTCTTGCGTGCGGGCCTGCGAGAGCGGCATGCAGGTCAGGACCGATACGCCGGAGCTCGAGCGCAGCCGCGCGACGCTGACCAAGCTGCTCATGTCCGACCAGCCGCCGCGCGAGCGCGACCCCAAGCAGACCACGACCGGCGACAACGAGCTGCTCGCGCTGGCCGACAGGTACGGGGTGACTGGCGAGGCCACCGGGCTGCCGTGCGGTTCCGGCCGCGGCGCCGACCTGTCCAGCCCGGTCATCGCGGTCGACCACGACGCCTGCATCCTCTGTGACCGGTGCACCCGGGCGTGCGACGACATCCAGGGCAACGACGTAATCGGGCGCAGCGGAAAGGGCTATACCACGCGCATCGCGTTCGATCTCAGCGACCCGATGGGCGCCTCGTCCTGCGTCTCGTGCGGTGAATGCGTGGCCGCCTGCCCGACCGGCGCGCTGACCAATAAGCCGATCCGTAACATCCCGATCCGGCCGCGCGCCGAACTCGACGCGGTGGACACCGTCTGCCCGTACTGCGGCGTGGGCTGCGCGCTGACCTACCACGTGGACCGTGAGCGCGGCGCGATCGCCTACGCGGAGGGCCGTGAGCAGCCGGGGTCGCACGGCCGGCTGTGCGTCAAGGGCCGTTACGGCTGGGACTACGCGGCGTCGCCGCAGCGGCTGACCACGCCGCTCATCCGCCGCGAGGAGTCCTACCCGAAGGGCGCGCTGTCCGCCGACGTCCGCGGCGACATGGCCGCGGGCGGCGAAAGCAACGGGCACGGCCTGGCCGACGACGGCGGCCCCGGCGAGAAGCGCAGGGGCGGCAAGCGCGGGCGCAAGCCCGGCGGCCTGGTCGACTACGCCGAGGTGCTGCCGCACTTCCGGGAGGCGACCTGGGAAGAGGCACTCGACCTGGTCGCGCGCAGGCTGACCGAGATCTACGCCGCGGGCGGCCCGGCCGCGATCGCCGGCTTCGGGAGCGCCAAGTGCTCCAACGAAGAGGCCTACCTCTTCCAGAAGCTGATCAGGACCGGCTTCCACACCAACAACGTGGACCACTGCACCCGGCTGTGCCACGCCTCCAGCGTGGCCGCGCTGTTCGAAGGGATCGGCTCCGGCGCGGTGTCCACCACGTTCGGCGACGTGGTCAACGCCGAGGTGGCCATCGTCACCGGCAGCAACTCCACGGCCAACCACCCGGTCGCGTCGAGCTTCTTCAAGCAGGCCCGCCGCCACGGCACCACGGTCATCTACGTCGACCCCAGGGCCGACCGGATGGCCGAACACGCGGACATCTACTGCCAGCTCAAGCCGGGCACCGACGTCGCCTTCTATAACGGCGTGATGCACGAGGTGATCCGGCTCGGCCTGACCGACGACGACTTCATCGCCACCCGTACCTCCAACTACGAGGCACTGAAGCGCACCGTCGCCGACTACCCGCCGGAGCGGGCCGAGCAGATCACCGGCGTGCCCGCCGAGCTGATCCGCCGCGTCGCCCGCGCCTGGGGCAGCGCCAAGACCGGGATCATCTTCTGGGGGATGGGGATCTCCCAGCACACCACCGGTACCGACAACGCCCGCTGCCTGATCGCGATGTGCTCGATCACCGGGAACGTCGGCAAGCCCGGCGCCGGCCTGCACCCGCTGCGCGGGCAGAACAACGTGCAGGGCGCGTCCGACATGGGCCTGATCCCGATGTTCTACCCGGACTACAAGAAGGCCGACGACCCTGCCGTCAAGGCCCGCTTCGAGCTGGCCTGGGACAGCACCGATCTCGATCCCAAGCGGGGCCTGACGACCACCGAGATCATCGCCTCGGCCCTGGCGGGCGGGGTGCGCGGCATGTACATGCTGGGCGAGAACCCGTTCCTGTCCGACCCGAACATCAACAAGGTCCGCAAGGCGCTGGCCGCGCTGGAGTTCCTCGTCGTGCAGGACATCTTCCTCACCGAGACCGC
>JASIGD010000620.1 GCA_030045295.1 Streptosporangiaceae bacterium | reverse complement strand
GTCGATGATCACCGAGCTCGACGGGCCGGGCGGCGACCTGGTCAGCGCGCTGAGCAGTAGGGCACGCGAGGCGTTGCCCGGCCTGGTGGTACGGGCGGCCGCCCGGGCGGGCATCGCGCTTCCGCAGGACACCGGTGACCCGTGGAATTCTGGTGTGCATATACCGCTCAGCGACGTGCAGCCCAGTGATCTTGTCTTCTTCTCCCCCGGCATAAGTCACGCGGAATTTACCCGGGCGGCGGACTGATGGTCAACGCACCTGACTTCGGCGGGACGGTGCGCGCGGAAGCCGTTTACCGGCGGTACGTCGTCGGCGCGGTGCAAATCGGCTGGACACGCGCGCCAGCAGCACGCGGCCGCGGGCGTTCCTGCGCGGATTTTCGGTTCCGGCCCGTATTTTCGTGATGGTCACGGTGAGCAGGAAGGGGCTCGTTGGCGCAACGTGCCCCACCTGAGGGGCTCGCTGGCGCAACGTACCCCTTGCCGGATCCAGCCAGTTCCCGGACTGCGCCTTTGTGTCATAGATCACGCACGCAGAGTGAGAAGCGGCGTAATCATCACATTAATGAGCGGGGCCGATTTTCCGGCCTGGCTTATCCGCCGCTGGCGAAGGATTCCGCAGGGCCGACGTTCCGCTCATAGACCAGCCGGAGGCCGATAAGGGTGAGCCACGGTTCGTAGGCGTCAACGACGCTTACCTCCTCGATGACAAGCGCCGCGAGTCCTCCGGTGGCGATGACGGTCACGGCATCGGGGTCATCAGGGGAAAGCTCACGCGCCATCCGCCTCGCAATTCCCTCCACTTGAGCCGCGAACCCGTAGATGATGCCGGATTGCAGCGCCTCCACCGTATTCTTGCCGATGACACGGGGCGGCCTCGTCAGTTCGACCTTCAGCAGCTGCGCGGCTCGCCGCGACAAGGCGTCCACCGATATCTCGATACCGGGGGCGAAGGCGCCGCCGACGAACTCGCCCCGCGCGCTCACGGCGTCCAGGTTGGTGGAGGTTCCGAAGTCCACCACTATCGCCGGGCCGCCATAAAGGTGCACCGCCGCCAGCGTGTTCATGATCCGGTCGCTGCCCACTTCTTTCGGGTTGTCGGTTCGCACCGGCACGCCCGTCTTCACGCCCGGCTCAACGATGACCGTGGACAGGTCGCCGTAATAGCGCTCGCACATCTCTCTCATCTCGTGCAGCACCGATGGCACGGTTGAGCACAGCGATATGCCGTGAATTTCTCTTTCGGCGAAGGCGCCGCTGCGCGCCAGCAGGCCGTGCAGTACCACGGCGAGCTCATCAGCGGTCCGGTCCGGGACCGTCGCGATCCGCCAGTGTTCTATGATCCGGTCTTTGTCGAATACCCCGAGGACCGTATTGGTGTTCCCGATGTCAATGGTCAGCAGCATCGCGGGCACGCCCTTCCGTAATTCGGCCTGCGGGGCCGGCGCCCAGCACGACCGGCACGTTGTCGATCAGCCGTGTGCTGCCCGCGGTCGCCGCCGCTACGATGATCGCCGGCCCGGCCTGACCGTCCCGGACCGGGGTGAACGTGTCCGGATCGACCACCGCGACGTAGTCCACGGCCAGGGCAGGCTCGGTTCGCAGGCTCTCCTGCGCGGCCGCGAGCGCCGCGGCGGCGCCCCCGGCGGCCCTGGCCTGGCCGGCGTGCAGGGCGCGCGAGATGGTGAGCGCGACCAACCGTTCCGTGGCGGACAGGTACCTGTTCCTGCTCGAGGCAGCCAGCCCGTCGGCATCACGCACGACCGGGACGGACTCGATCGCGATGCCCAGGTTGGTATCGATCACCATGCGGCGGACGAGCGCGAGCTGCTGCGCGTCCTTTTCCCCGAACACGGCCACGTCCGGGCGGATCAAGTGGAACAGCTTGAGCACCACGGTCAGCACGCCGCCGAAGAAGCCCGGCCGAAATTCGCCCTCGAACACCTGCCCCATCGGGCCGGGATCGACGGTTACGTCCGGCTTACCACCGGGATACATCTCGCTGGCGGACGGGGCGAAGACCGCTCGAACCCCTTCGCGCGCGCACATGGCCAGGTCATCGTCCATGGTCTGCGGGTAACGATCAAGATCTTCGCCGGGCCGGAACTGGAGCGGGTTGACGAAGATCGACACGATCACGCTGCCCGCCGACCCGGCCCGGGCGCGCGCCCTGCGCAGCAGGGCGACGTGCCCGGCGTGCAGGGCGCCCATGGTCGGCACCAGGACCAGGGGAGCGGCCAAGCCGGTCCGCGCGACCGCGAGTTCGGCATTGGTCCGCAGCAGAACCGACGGCGCCCCGGCCGGCTGAGTCATGGACGGCCGCCCAGCACATCAAGGAGACGTTCGGCGTCCGATGCCTTGAGCAACCCGGTCGCGAGCGCCCGGTCCGCGGTCAGCCTGGCCATGGCGACGTAGGCGGCGAGGGCGGCCGGCGAGGCCGAGGGCGTGGCACCGAGGGCGGTCACGTGCGCGGCTACAGTCTCCGCGTCGCCGCGGGCAACCGGGCCGGTCAGGCCCGCGTCGCCGAGCCGCAGCGCGTTATCCAGAGACGCCGAGAGCAGCGGTCCGAGCAGGCGCGCCGGATCCGCAACCCCCGCGGCCCGAAGCAGGTCCGCGGCCTGGGCCACCAGCGTGATCAAGTGGTTGGCCGCGCCCGCCAGCGCAGCGTGATACAGATCCCGGTGCTCATCGAGGATGAACACGGGCTCCCCGCCCATCTCGATCACCAGGGCCTCGGCGGCGGGCCGGAGCGCCTCGGGCGCGGTTACCCCGAAGCACGTTCCCCTTAGCCTGTCGACGTCATCGCCGCGGCCGGTGAATGTCATCACCGGATGCAGCGCCAGCGGCAGCCCGCCGAGGCGCACCGCAGGCTCAAGCACGGCCAGGCCGTGACGGCCGCTCGCGTGGGCGAGCATACGGCCCTCGACTGGCGCTCCCGTCGCCGCGAGCCCGGCCACCAGGCCCGGCAGCGCGTCATCCGGCACCGTGAGCAGGGCCAGGTCGGCCTGGCGGATAACCTGGCCCGGGTCGGTGATGACCGCCCCGGGAAAGGCCTCGCGCGCGCGGCGGACAGATGCGTCAGACACCGCGGACGCGGCGATCACTGCGTGCCCGGCACGGGCCAGCGCCGCGCCAAGCGCGGTGCCGGCCCGGCCCGCGCCGATGACGCCGACGGCGAGCCTGGCCGGGTGGGGCGCGGCCTGGCCGGACTCGGGATGCGGTTGAAAATCAGGGTTCATCTCGTTCCAGTCCTCGCGGGTACCGGACGGTGCGGTGACCAGGATAGCCTGGCGGCGGGCCGGTGATCGCGCTGGCGGGCGGCCTGGTTCCGGACGCCGGGTTCAGGACAGCGGCGCCGGCTCGTCGTTCTTGTCGCGGTCAGGGGCATTCGGCACGCGGCAGCAGTACTCGAGGAACAGCGCGGCGCAAGCGAGCAGGACCGCCGCCGCGAACGTCAAGGCTGCGGTGGCCGCATCCTGGCGAGGCACCGTGGCGCTCAGTGAACCGCTCAGGTAGATGACGAAGCCTGCAGCCAGGCCGCCGATCGCCGATGCGGCCAGCGAACTGGCCTTGGCCAGCGCCACCATCCGGGACACGAACAGCGGTGAGGCGGGTTTCAGGCCGCGGCGTCCGGCGATCCGTGCCCGCAGGTCCCGGCCCGTCCAGGCCTCCGCCGCCGCCGCCACGAGCAGCGCCGGCACGCCGGTCCAGGGCAGCGGCGGCAGACGCTCGTAGACCGACCGGAGCAGCAGCCAGCACGCCAGCGCGCAGATGACCGCCACCAAGACCAGGGTGGAGACGCGTGTCGGTCTCATGGCAGCTCGCCCGGTACACCTGATCGGGGCAGCCTGAGCAGCGCGTCGGGCTTCCGTCTTATGCCGCCGCGGTCGAGTCCGGCGAGTAGCTGACTGACCGACCCGTGCGCGGGCAGCTCGGCCCGGGGTTCGATGTCGTGCCACGGCGCGAGCACGAACGCGCGCGCGTGCGCGCGGGGATGGGGCAGGGTGAGCACCGGGTCGCTGCTGATCTCGTCCGCGTAGGTGATGATGTCGATATCGAGCGTACGCGGGCCGAAGCGTTCTCCGCGGACCCGGCCGAAGTCGGTCTCGATCCGGTGTGCCGCCTCGAGCAGTTCCAGCGGCCGCAAGCCGGTCTGCGCGATGAGGACCGCGTTCAGGTAGTCGGGCTGGGGCGGGCCGCCTACCGGAACGGTCTCATAGACCGGCGAGATGGCCACCACGTCAGTGTCCGGGAGCCGATCGATGGCTTGCGCGCATCCCTGAAGGGTACCCAGCCGGTCACCCAGGTTGGTGCCGACCGCGAGCACGGCACGCTGCCGCACGGGTCACGGCCGCCGGACGGAAGACAGCGGGTCGGCCGGATCTCGGCCTGGCGCAGCGGGCGGTACCGGCTGGCCGCCCCCGCCGCGCGCGGCGGCTCCCTGCCACGCGGCTGCGACGCGGACGGCGTCCGCGTTGGCTCGCACCTGGTGCACCCGCACGCCCCAGGCGCCGGCCGCGGCAGCCAGCGCCGTGACCGCCACGGTGGCCCTGTCGCAGTCGTCGAAGGGCCTCGGCGCGCCGTCCGGGCCGGCCAACAGCAGCCCGAGGAACCGTTTCCTGGAAGCCCCGACGAGAACCGGAAAGGCAATCCCGGCGAGCACGCCTATATCGGCCAGGCCTGCGAGCAGCGGCCAGTTGTGCTCCGGGCGCTTCCCGAAACCCAGACCCGGGTCGATCACGATGCGTCCCGGGTCCACCCCGGCGGCGACCACCGCGTCCACGCGACGAGTGAGCTCCTCGCGGACCTCCCGCACCACGTCGGCGTAGACCGCTCGCGAGTACATGTCATGACTGTGACCCCGCCAGTGCACCACCACGTAGGACGCTCCTGCCGCCGCGACCAGGCGCGGCATCTCCGGATCGGCCAGGCCGCCGCTCACGTCGTTAACGAGGCGCACGCCGGCGTCCAGCGCAAACTCGGCCACCCGCGCTCGCATCGTGTCGATGGAGACCGGCACGCCGGCCTTGACGAGCTCGGTGATGACCGGCTCGACCCGCCGCAGCTCCTCTTCCTGCGAGACGCGCTGGGCGCCTGGCCTGGTTGATTCACCGCCGACGTCCACGATGTCCGCGCCCTGCGCAGCAAGTTCCAGGCCGTGCGCGACGGCCGCGTCAGCCTCGTACCATTGGCCGCCGTCGGAGAATGAATCGGGCGTCACGTTCACCACGCCCATGACCAGGCAGCGATCCGCTTTCGGCAGGCCGGGCAGCGTGTCCGCGTTAGAGGTCATCGCGGTGTTGGTCCGGAGAGGCGACCTCCCTGGACCTGCCGGCCACGGGGGCGCTCCCCGTCTCCTTGTCCCCCACGGGGGCGCGCCGCACCGGGTCGCCGTGCAGGGGCCGGCGTAGCCTGCCCAGGCCGAGCTTGCGCGCAATCCTGCGCAGCTCGAGCCGCGGCCACACCACGAACGCCTCCGCCTGCAGCGCGGCCAGCGCGATCCTCGGGGCGTCCTTGGAGCTCGGGAATACGAAGAACCGCGGCTGCCAGACGGGACAGAACTTGGCGTTGAACTTGTACAGGGACTCGATCTGGAACCACTTGGACATGAAGATCAGCACTGACCGCCAGGCCCGCAGCACAGGACCCGCGCCGATCCGCTCGCCGCGCTCCAAAGCGGCCCTGAAGACCGCGAAATTCAGTGAGATCTGCTTGACCCCCAGGCACGAAGCGGCCTTGATGGTCTCGACGATGAGGAAATCGTTCAGCCCGGGCTGGGCGGCCTTATCCCGGCGCATGAGATCGAGCGACAGGCCGTCGGATCCCCACGGAACAAGTTGCAGCACCGCGCGGATGGTCCCGTTCTCGGTGGCGGTCGCCAGTACGCAGTCATCGTCACCGGGCGCGCCGATCCGCCCCAGGGCCATCGAGAACCCGCGCTCGGTATGGCTGCCGCGCCACGAATCCGCCGTCCTGACGATGGCGTCCAGTTCCTTCCGCGGTATGTCGCTGACCCGGCGTACCTCGGCCACGTAGCCGTGCTTGGTCACCCGGTTCACCATCTGCCTGACGTTCCGCATGGACCGGCCGGACAGGCTGAAGTCGGCCACGTTCACGATCGCTTCATCGCCGAATTCGAGGGCGGTCAGGCCGCCCTCGCGGCACCAGACCTCCGCGCCGAGCTCGCTGCACCCCATCACCGCGGGCGCCCAGGCGTGCCGGGACGCCTCGTCCAGGAAGGGGCCGATGACGCCGGGCCACGCCTCGGGGTCGCCGATCGGGTCGCCGCTGGCCAGCATGACCCCGGACACCACGCGATAGCAGATGCACGCCTTGCCGGTCGGCGACCAGATCACGCTCTTGTCATCACGCAGCGCGAAATACCCGAGTGAGTCGCGGTCTCCGTGCTTGCCGAGTAGTTCCCTGACCCGCGCCGCGTCCGCCACGCCGAGCCTGGCTCTCGGCTTGGCCGGGCGGAGGAACAAATACACGGTGACGATGAGGGTAAAGAGCCCGAGCGCGCTCGTGAGCATGTTGAACAGATCACCGCGCGCCTCCGGCACCCACTGGACCGGCCCGGACACTCCGACCAGGCCGTAAACAACCTCCTGGACGCGCTGGCCCAGCGAGTAGTCGGCCACCAGCCCCCGGGCGAAGATGATGTAGCTCAGCCCGATTACAACGTCCGCCACCACCAGGCCGACCAGAACCCACAGGGCCCGCCACCGGGTACGCGGGTCTCCTTCGGCGTAGAACTCGTCGCGGAAATACAGCAGCGCGATCAGCACGACCAGCGCGACTATCGCGGTCGGTATCCGCTGGGAGTGGAAAAAGTGGATGCCGATGTCGAAGGCGAGCAGCGCGACCACCGCCTGCCAGGCGCGCCGCTTCCTGCGGCGCAGGCCGTGCGCGAGCACCAGCAGCATCAGGCCGATGATGACGTCCGCGCTGCGGATGCCGACGGTCAAAGTGCCCGGGACCAGGTAATTGATCTTGTTCAGCCGGTGCGACCAGTCAGGCTTGAAGATGGCAACGATATCCGACAAGCCGATGAGCGCGGTGAGGAGCGCAGCGGTACCCGGCACCCAGGCGTGCTGGCGCCTGCGGTCAACGGAATCCTCGGGCGCGGCGGCAACCCGCGAGCCGTGGGCGTTGGCCGCGGGCAGGTCCGCAACGTTCGTTTGTGTAGCTTCGTCGCTGTCGCTCATCTCGGCAGCTTTCTTAGCAGGCCCTCGATCACGGTGCGCCAGCGTGGTCATCGCGCTGCCTCGCATCCAGCTTTCACGGTACCTCCCAAGCCTAGGCAACGTTCCCGGCTCGCGGGACAGGGTTAGCACACGAACGGTTTTCTAGCGCCGCGTCCCCAGGTTCTCCCGGAGGCACGGGGGGATAGGCCGGGTGCTCGAGGGGAAGCGCCGGGGGAACGTGCCGCGGATCCCTCGCGCTGGCCCCTCATGGACTGGCCTATCCGTTAGACGACGCGGACAGCGTTTCAGTTCAGCATTGAGATGAAGTTAAGTTCCCGTTCAGCGATGACCGTAGATCAGGCTCATGGCCTCGGTCCGGGTAACGGTATCCCTGAAAGCACCGCGCACCGCCGAGGTTACCGTCCTCGCACCGGGCTTGCGCACTCCGCGCATGGTCATGCACAAGTGCTCAGCCTCGATGACCACGATCACGCCGCGCGGCTCGAGGATATCCACCAGGGCGTCCGCGATCTGGCAGGTCATCCGTTCTTGCACCTGCGGACGCCGGGCGTAGACGTCCACTAGCCTGGCCAGCTTCGAAAGCCCGGTGATCTGGCCCTTAACGTTCGGGACGTATCCGATATGCGCGACGCCGATAAACGGGACCAGGTGGTGCTCGCAGGTGCCGTAAACCTCGATGTCGCGGACGATGACCATCTCGTCGTGGCCCACATCGAAGATAGTGGTGAGCACGTCCTCTGGGCGCTGGCGCAAGCCGGCGAACTGTTCCGCGTAGGCCCGCGCGACCCTGGCAGGCGTTTCCCGCAGGCCGTCCCGGTCCGGATCCTCGCCGATCGCGAGGAGGATCTCCCGTACCGCGCGCTCGATGCGCGGCAGGTCGAACTCCCGCCTAGCGCCGTCGGCCGACCCGGGACGGGCGGGATGGCCGGCGCCTCCGACAGGCCCTTCGTCCTGTCTGGTCAGCGAACCGTCCTGCGTCATCCGCTGCCGCTGGGCTCGCCGCGGCCTGGCTCGTCGCCGTTGTCTGCCGACCTCCCGCCGGCCGACGATCCCGCACCGCCCGGGTTGAAGCCGAGCGCCTGGCCGTTGGCCGGCAAGACCAGGCCGGACCCGGCGCCGCCGTCAGCCGCGGCGAGAGCGAGTTCCTTGGGCGAGAGCACCGGCGGGCGGTCCGAAGGCAGGCGCTTGCCGTAACCCGTGTAGGAACCGCGAACCGGCCGCTTCTGCACCGACGCGAAGATCTCCAGGACTTCGCTCCTGGACACGGTCTCCTTGTCCAGCAGCCGCAGCACCAGCGAGTCGAGCACGTCGCGGTACTCAACGAGGACCTCCCAGGCCTCGTCGTGTGCGGACTCGATGAGCCGACGGATTTCCTCGTCGATCGAGGACGCTATCTCTTCTGAGTAATCCCTGCTGTGCGACATCTCCCGGCCCAGGAACGGCTCACCGTCGCCAGTGCCGAACTTGCGTGCGCCGAGGCGCTCGCTCATGCCGTACTCGGTGACCATGCCGCGCGCGATCTGGGTCGCCTTCTCGATGTCGTTCGCGGCGCCGGTCGTCGGCTCGTGGAAGATCAGTTCCTCGGCGGTCCGGCCACCGAGCAGCATGGCGAGCTGGTCAAGCATCTCGGCTCGGGTGACCAGGAACTTGTCCTCCGTCGGCAGCGCGCTGGTGTAGCCAAGAGCCCGGCCGCGCGGGATGATCGTCACCTTGTGCACCGGATCGGCGTGCGGCATGGCATGGCCGACCAGAGCGTGCCCGCCCTCGTGGTAGGCGATGACCTTCCGCTCCTTCTCCGACAGCAGCACGCTCTTGCGTTCCGGGCCGGCCATAACCCGGTCAATGGCCTCTTCGAGCGACTCCATCGTGATCTGCTTGCCGTTGGACCGCGCGGTCAGCAGCGCGCCCTCATTGATCACGTTGGCCAGGTCGGCGCCGGTGAACCCGGGGGTCCTCCTGGCGATCACGTCGAGGTCGGCGTCCTTCGCGATGGGCTTGCCTCTCGCGTGCACCCGCAGGATGCCCTTGCGGCCGGCCAGGTCAGGCTGGGCCACTACGATCTGCCGGTCGAAACGACCGGGCCGCAGCAGGGCCGGGTCAAGGATGTCCGGCCGGTTGGTGGCCGCGATCACGATGACGCCGCCCTTGGTGTCGAAACCGTCGAGTTCGACGAGCATCTGGTTCAGCGTCTGCTCCCGCTCGTCGTGCCCGCCGCCGAGGCCCGCTCCGCGGTGGCGTCCCACGGCGTCGATCTCGTCGACGAACACGATCGCGGGGGCGTTGGCCTTGGCCTGCTCGAACAGGTCACGGACCCGGGACGCGCCCACGCCGACGAACATCTCGACGAAGTCGGACCCGGAAATCGAGTAGAACGGCACGCCAGCCTCGCCGGCCACCGCCCGGGCGAGCAGCGTCTTACCGGTGCCGGGCGGGCCGTAGAGCAGCACGCCCTTCGGGATCTTGGCCCCGATCGCCTGGAATTTCGCCGGGTTCTGCAGGAATTCCTTGATTTCCTGCAGCTCTTCGATCGCCTCGTCCGCGCCTGCCACGTCGGCGAACGTGGTCTTCGGCGTGTCCTTGGTGATCAGCTTGGCGCGGGACTTGCCGAAGTTCATCACCCGCGAGCCGCCGCCTTGCATCTGCGACAGCATGAAGAAGAACAACAGGAAGATCACTATGTAAATGAAGGCGGTGGGAAGCAGGTCCAGCAGGGCGTTGCTCTTGGGGATGACGATGTTGTACCCCTGCGGCAGGTTGCCCTTGTCGTACTGCTGCTGCAACTCCTGCTGCAGATTCACGCCCTGGCCGGTGACCCACGACGCCTCGAGGTTCTTGCCGCTCTTGGTCGTGATCTGGATCGTCTGGTTCTTGTCGGTGATCTGCGCGCTCTTGACCTGGCCCTCATTGATGAGCTTGACGATCTCGGAAGTGTCGACCTGCTGGTACGAGTTCCCGGAGTTCGCGTAGTCGAGCACGAAAAGCAACAGCAGCACCGCCACCGCGATCAGCAGCAGCGGTGCCCGGAAAAAGCGCCTTAGCTCCATCGATGAGCGGCCCCGTCGGCCCGGGACCGTTCCCTCCTGACCAGCCTCACATTCCCGTCGACCTCCGGCGGGATGGCCATGCTTCCATCCTTGCAGCCCACGTTCCGGCGGCGGCTGCGTCCGTAAAACTAGACGGTACACCGCCTCGGCACCGCGCTTTGAACGTCAACGCTTCCCGGCGCGCATTGTGTTCCCCTAGCGAACCGCCTAGCTTTCCCGGTATACCGCCGGGGCTAGGGTGCCGATGAACGGCAGGTTGCGGTAACGCTGAGCGTAGTCGAGGCCGTAACCGACGACGAACTCGTCTCCGATGTCGAATCCGGTATAAGCGACGTCCACGTGCATCTGGGCCGATCCCGGCTTGCGGAGCATGGCGCAGACGGCCAGGGACGCGGGCGAGCGCGAGCGCAGGTTGCCGGCCAGCCACGACAGGGTGAGGCCAGAGTCCACGATGTCCTCCACGATGAGCACGTGGCGGCCGGTGATATCTGTGTCGAGGTCCTTCAAGATCCGTACCACGCCCGAGGATTTGGTGCCCGAACCGTAGGACGAGATCGCCATCCAGTCCATCTCCACCGGCAGGTGCATGGCGCGAGCCAGATCGGCCATCACCATGACGGCGCCCTTGAGGACGCCGACCAGCAGCAGGTCACGGCCGGCGTAGTCGGCATCGATCTGCGCCGCAAGCTCGGCGATGCGCGCCTGCAGCTGCCCGGCGGTGATCAGGACCTGCTTCAGCGCAGGCCCCATGTCAGTCTCGTCCAACGGACTCCCCGACCCCCGGAGAACCCTGGGGCTCGCCCGGCTCGGTGCTGGTGAACCACACCTTGCCGTCACCGCGCCGTGCCCGCACCCGGCCGGGCAGGTCAACCCACCGCTGTCCGTGCCAGCTGGATACCAGGGCGTCGATCTGCTCGATGTGCCCGGCGGTCAGGGCCGCATGCGGGCAGCCCGCCATGATCGCGGCGTCGCGCAGCACCCGCGTCCTTATCGCGGCCGGCAGCGTCCGCAGCCAGCTGACCTGGAGCCCGGCCGGGTCAGAGCAACTGCCGCGGAACCGTCCGCTTTCGGCGAACGCGAGCTCGTCCAGGTATTCCGCGTCGGCGCGCAACTGGCTGGCGGTACGCGCCAGGGCCTCGGCCACCCCCGGTCCGAGCGCGTCCTCCAGGGCGGGCAGCGCCCGGTGGCGTACCCGTGCCCGGGCAAAGCGGAAGTCGCTGTTGTGCGGATCGTGCCAGGGCTCCAGCCCGAGTTCGGCGCATGCCGCGCTGGTGGTGGCGCGGCGCACGGTCAGCAGCGGCCGCCGGTACGGTCCGCGCCGCGCGGGCATCCCGGCCAGCGACCTGCCGCCGGACCCGCGAGCGAGCCCGAGCAGGACAGTCTCCGCCTGGTCGTCTAGCGTGTGGCCAAGCAGGACCGCGGCCGCGCCGCACTCGTCGGCCGTGCTGTCGAGCGCCCCGTACCTGGCCGCCCTCGCCGCCGCCTCTGGGCCGGCTCCCGAGCCGGGCGACGCTACCGCCACCGTGACGCTGCGTACCGGGTCGAGCCCGAGCTTACCGAGCAGCGCCGCCACGTCCGCGGTGCGCTCGGCCGAGCCCGGCTGCAGTCGGTGATCCACAATCACGCCGCCGCCCCGCAGCCCGGCGCGCGGGGCCACGAAGGCCAGCGCCGCCGCGACCGCGAGCGAGTCCGCGCCGCCGGAACAGGCGGCCAGCACCAGGTCCCCGGCGGGCAGGTCGGACAGGCAGGCTCGCACTGCGTTGCGGACCTCGGCCACTGCCACGCCCGGACCCATGGTGCTTACGAGTCGGCCGCGACCCGGTCCAGCCAGTCGTGCGGATGAGCGAACTCTTCCTTGGTCGGCAGGGTGTCCGGGGAGGTCCAGACCTTGTTGAAGGTGGCCATGCCAGCTTCGTCCACGATCGTTCGGACGAACCTGGAACCCTCGGCGTACTGCCTCATCTTCAGGTCGATGCCGAGAATGCGCCGTAGCGCCTGCTCGATTCGTCCCGTTGATCCCCGCCTGGCGTTGAACCGTTCCCTGATCTCGGCGACCGAGGGGACCACTTGGGGGCCGACCGCGTCCATGACGTAGTCGCCGTGCCCTTCCACCAGAGTCATCACCGCCGTCAGCCGGTCCATGATCTCCCGCTGCGCCGGGGTCGCCATCGCCTCGATGAGGCTGCCGCCGTCACCGCCGCGGACCGCGCCCGCCATCGCGTCGGCCGCCGAACGCAGCCGCTGCAAGATGGCTCCCGGGTCTAGTTCCGAGGCCAGGAGGAACTCGGTCATCTGCCGTTGCACGTAGTCCCGTAGCCACGGCACGGCCGTGAACTGCAGCCGGTGCGTCTCCTCGTGCAGGCAAACCCAGCGCCGGAAATCGTGCGGGTCGACGCCCAGCTCGCGCTCGATCATGACGATGTTGGGCGCAACCAAAGTGAGCCTGCCCGGCTGCTCTCCGTCAACCGGGGACGTCTCCGGCGGCAGGAAGAGCTCGTACTGGCCGAGGACCCGGCCGGACAGGTAAGCCAGGATCAGCCCGGCCTGAATCCCGGTGACCCGCGATCCCACCGTGCCTATCACGGAGCCTGGCCCGGACGCGGCTCCGGCGCCAGGGGTTCGGTCCCTCAGCTGCTCAACCAGCGGTTCCAGCACAACACGGAAGCCGTCTACGTTGGCCCTTATCCAGCCGGGCCTGTCGACCACCGCGACCCGCCCCAGCGAGCCGTCCCCGGCGGCGGACAACCCGGTGACCTCGTAGACCGGCTGCTGAACGGCGCCGGCGAGGTCGCGTAGCTCCGAGACCGTTCGGCGGGCCTCCGCCAGGCTGACCTGCGGCCCGGGGCGAGCCCATCGGGTACCAGTGGAAATGGCAACGTCCCAGTCGATCATCTGCGTGCTGCTCACAATGCTCCATTCAGGTTCGTGTTATTCAGATCTATGCTCCGGTTCCCGTCCTGCCTGACGTGCACCGGCCGCTCGCCCGGGCTCAACAGGCCCGCGCTCACCAGCCGGTTGTGAATAACACGCACAGTCCAACCGTACGTGCTGCTGGCAGTGCCCGTCACCGGCATCCGCAGCCGGCCAGCGCGGCCGCCGCCGCGTCCATGGCGTTCGCCGCTTGCAGGAGCATCCCCTCGGACGGAATCTGGTCCGCCATGAGGGCGAAGACGAGCGCGCTGCCGCTCCGGTCTGAGACCACCCCGGCGAGAGCTGCCACCGTGCCCAGATTGCCGGTCTTGGCCCGCACCGAGCCCAGGGCCGCGCCGCCTATCGAGCTGAACACGCTCTCCCCGGCCGACAGCGTTCCGGAGAACCCGGCCACCGGCAGGCCGGCCAGTAGCGCGCGCAGCTGGGGACGGGCCACGGCCAGCTCCAGGATTTTCACCAGCGTGTCCGGCGCTATCGCGTCGTCGGGAGACAGGCCGCTGCCGTCCACTAGGCTGACTCCGCTGGTGACGCCGAGTCGCCGTAGCTCCGCGACGACCGCCGCGGCCGCACCGCTGAATGAGGCCGGCTCGCCGGCGGCGAGCGCCACGTGCCGGGCCAGGTTCTCGGCGATCACGTTGTTGCTCTCCTGGAGCATCTGCTCCACGATGGCCGAAAGCGGCGGCGAAACCACGCTGGCGATGACGACTGGGCGGGCAGGGGCGGCCTGCGTCACCGGCGACCCCGTGACGCGGATGCCGTCGGCGGCGAGCAGAGCCGCGAACGAGGCCGCCGCCATGGCCGCCGGGTCGGCCGCGCGCGGCCGCTGGTTGTACGGGTCGTCCGAGTCCTCCGGTGTGCCCGCTGCGGTCAGCCGGCCCTGGTCTACTTCAAGCGAGACGATCGGGGTGACGTTTCCGGTGCTGACATAGTCCGTGGGCCAGCTGGGGGCCAGATCCGGGCCGGTGTACAGCGACGTGTCGTAGCCGACGCTGACCGCCTTGCGGCCCTCCGATTTCAGGGTCCGGGCCGTCGCGGCGGCCAGGCTGGCCAGCGTCGCGGGCTGGGGGTAATCCTGAGCGGGGTAGGCGTTCACCGCGAGAGTCGGGTCGCCGCCGCCGACCAGGATGATGCTGCCCGGTGCGGTACCACGCACGACCCGGGTGCTGAACCTCGCCCCCGCGCCGAGCATCGCGAGTGCGGTAAGGGCCGTGGCCAGCTTCGCCGTCGACGCCGGGGTGGCGAGGCGGGCGCCGTGGTCAGATAGCAGCACCTGCCCGCTGACGGGATCCGCGACCAGCGCTGATACCTCCGGGCCGAGTGCGGCCGCGGATAGCGGGCCCGCCAGGGCTGAACGCAGCCCGCTCGCGGTAGGCAGCACGCCAGCCTGGGTTCCACTGGCCAGGACGGTGCCCCCGGCCAAGACCGGGCCTGGCGCGACCGAGGGGACGCGCAATGCCGCGAGCCGGGTCGGAAGCATCCGGACCACGGCGACGCCGGCCACGAGCGTGAAGACGTTGATCATGGCCAGCGTCAGCAGTGCCGCGATCCGTGAGCGGCGCACCATGACCTATCACCTCGCCGGGGGTGTACGGGGCGCAGAGCGCACGCGCGGAGTCCAGGGCGTCATCTCCCCTGGGTCAGCACGGCGCCAATGGAGTTAATCACCCCGACGGGCATGAAGCGAAACCGCGCACGTCACGTGGCACGGCAGAGGCCGACTGTCCCGGAAGAAGCCGCCGGTTGGTCCGGAACCGGGCGCCGTGACAGCCCATGTCGGTTCGTCGGCGAGCATCCTGGTCAGCGCGTTGAGCGATCTTCGATGCCGTGTAAGCGGCAGTGCCGCCGGTGGTGCCAGCCAAACCCGGGCGTCCGCGGCGTCAGCCGCCCCAGAGGACACGGGCTTCGTGCGGGCATGCGATAGCGTGGGCGAGGCCGTCACCTCCGGCGGCCAGGATGGGGGTTCCTGATCGTGTCTCGCTATCGCAGGGTGGTCGTCAAGCTCAGCGGCGAGGCGCTCGCGGGACCGGCCAGTTCCGGAGTGGACCCGGCCAGCCTCTCCCGCGTCGCCCACGAGGTCCTCTCCGTGCGCGATCTCGGCATTCAGGTCGCGGTAGTCGTCGGCGGCGGAAACTACTTTCGCGGCCGGATGGCCCACGGGTGGGGTATCAGCCGCGCCGAGGCGGACAACATCGGGATGCTCGGCACGATCATGAACGCGTTGATGCTCCGGGGGGCTCTCACGGCCAGGACCGACGTAGACATCCGGGTGATGACCGCGCTACCCATCCACAGCGTGGCGGAGCCGTTCATCAGGCTCCGAGCCATGCATCACCTGGAACGCGGCATGATCGTCTTGCTCGCGGGGGGCATCGGCCAGCCATACGTCACCACCGACTACCCGGCCGTCCAGCGCGCACTGGAACTGGATGCCGATGCTCTCCTGGTCGCGAAGCGCGGGGTAGATGGCGTCTACGACAGTGACCCGCACCTCAATCCGGATGCCATCCGCTACACCCGCTTGACCTATGACGAGGCTTTGGCCGCCGGCGTGCGAATCATGGACACCAGCGCGTTCGTGCTGGCCAACGAGCAGGAGCTGACGATGCACGTCTTCGACGTCGCCGCCGCCGGGGTCATGCGCAAGATCTGCGAGGGCGCAGAACTAGGCACGCGAATCAGCGTTAAGGAATAAGGCATGGCTTCGAACAACGCCATCGAGCGCATCCGCAGCTTCTGGGATGAAGACGCCGCGACCTACGACCGGGCGCCCAGCCACTACCCGCAAACCCCCGCCGAATGGGCCGCCTGGCGCGGATCCCTTGAATCCCTGCTGCCGCCTGCTCCGTCCCGTGTGCTCGACGTCGGCGCTGGCACCGGTTTCCTCAGCGTGGCAGCGGCCGGACTTGGCCATGCGGTCACCGCGGTGGACCTGTCGGAGCAGATGCTGGCGCGGCTCACCGCTAAGGCTTCGGCGCAGCGCCTGACCGTGACGACCATCCAGGCCAGTGCCGACGAGGTGCCGCTGGAGGGCTTCGACGTAGTGATGTCCCGGCACTTGCTGTGGACGCTTCCGGATCCGGAGAGCGCGCTGAGGGCGTGGCGTGCGGCCGCGCCCGACGGGCGGCTGCTCCTGATGGAAAGCGTATGGGGCAGGGGCCAGTCAGCGGCTGACCGGATACGCGGTCACGGTCGGCGGCTAGCCCGTCGCCTGGCCGCGGCGCCTTCAGGCCACCACGCCGAGTACGACGAGTCGATCACCGGTGCGCTCCCGTTCGCGGGCGGCCTGTCGCCGGAGCGGCTGGTGGACCTAGTGCAGCAGACGGGATGGCGGACACCGCGGATGCGGCGGCTCACCGATGTGGAGTGGATTCTGAGTCGCCAACTGCCCTGGCCGGAGCGGCTGTTCGGGACCTCGCCGCTGTTTGCGCTCTGGGCAGGCTGATGTCCCGCATCTGATCGGGCATGCGGCGCCGGGCGACCACCGTGGCCGCGGACGCTTCCCGAGGCGGGAGGCTGGCACTGGCGGCGGGGGCTCAGCCCGCCGTGGATGCGGGCGGCGGCTAACGCAGCGGCTTGAATGCCGCCCGGACCTCGGTCGCGAACAGCTCCGGCTCTTCCCAGGCGGCGAAGTGACCGCCCCTGTCGACTTCGTGGAAGTAGGTGACGTTCGGGTATGACTTCTCGACCCAGCTGCGCGGGGTCCGCCAGATCTCGCCCGGGAACGTGGTGAAGCCGACCGGGAGCTTGACCTCCGGACGGGGCTGCCCGGCCGCATGAATGGCGGCTTGCGTGTTCTCCCAGTAAGACCGCGCCGCCGAGGCCCCGGTGCCGGTCAGCCAGTACAAGGTGATGTTGTCGAGGACGTGGTCCCGCGTCAGGCCGCCGCAGGGCTGCCCGTCGAGGAAGGCGCGGGCTACCTTGTAGTAGCTGTCTGTGTCGTGGTCGAGCATCCAGGCCGCCAGGGCGACGGGCGAAGCCAGCAGGCCGTAGCCGATTGTCTGAGGCCGCGTGTTCTGCTCGATCAGGTAGCCGTTGCCGCTCGTCCTGAAGGTGGCGATCGCGTCGAGCGCCGCGCGTTCCTCCGGCGAGGGGTCCGGCGACGGGTAGCCGCCGCCCAGCCCCGCCAGGAGCAGGTTCATGTGGATGCCGAGCAGCCCCGCGGGCGCCTGGCGGCCCATATTGTCGGTCACGGCGGCGCCCACGTCACCGCCCTGGGCGACGTAGCGGGCGTAGCCGAGGCGGTGCATCAGCTCCGCCCAGGCTCCGGCGATACGGCCGACGTTCCAGCCGAGCTCGGTCGGCTCGGCGGAGAAACCGTAGCCGGGCAGCGACGGGATGACGAGGTCGAACGCGTCCTCGGCGGAGCCGCCGTGCTCGGTCGGGTCGGTGAGCGGGCCGACGACCCCGAGCATCTCGATGATCGAGCCGGGCCAGCCGTGGGTGATGATCAGCGGCAGGGCGTCCGCGTGCCGCGACTTGGCGTGGATGAAGTGGATGTCCAGGCCGTTGATCTCGGTCTTGCGCTGTGTCAGCGCGTTCAGCCTCGCCTCGCACGCGCGCCAGTCGTAATCGGTCGTCCAGTAGCGGGCGAGCTCCTGGGTCGTCGCCAGCTGCACACCCTGCGACCGGTCTGTGACCAGCTCCCTGGTAGGCCACCGAGTCTCGGCGATGCGCCGCCGAAGGTCAGCGATTGCTTCTTCGGGCATGTCGACCCGGAAGGGACGGATTTCAGTTTCGCCCGGCATGAGTCTCCACCTCTCTGGACTGGTTGACGACGACGGACGGCGGACCGCCTGGTTACGGCCCGACTTTCCAGGCCAACGACCCATCCCCGCGCCAGCCAAATGGTTGACACTGCCTCACGATCGTCGCTTACGCGAGCGCGTCGCGCCAGTGGACATCCTGGTCTACACCCTGGTCTGAACTGGCCTGCGCCGGCCGGCGGTGCGGGAATTCCCCGCCACCGGAGATCTCGCCGGGCGCGGTCAGAGTGCGCCGGTGACGTGCAGGCCGAAAACGGCGGCAGCAAGCTGAGCCGGGACGAGGGCCAGCCCGACAGCGCTGAACTGCCAGGCGGTGAGCCTGGTCCCGGCGTCGCGGGCGATGCGCCGCGTGATCAGCGTGGCCACTGAGCCGGTGATAATGAGGTTTGGCCCGATGGTGGTGGCGAGGATCGCTGCCCACAAGCCCGGTGTTCCGGCTGGCAGTATCGCCGCAGCGGCGGGCAGGTTACTTACGCCGCAAGCCAGCCCGGCGGCTGCGGCGAGCTGGCCGGTGAAGCTACCGTGGAGGGCAAGGCCGGCGCCAAGCAGCGCGCGGATGCCGGACGCGATCAGGAACATCGGCACCAGGTCGACCACGGCGCGGGCGGTGGGACCGGCGGCCACGGCGCGGGCCTGTCCGGGACGGGTGTTGGCAGCCCACACGGCCAGTGGCCCGAGGGTGGCCGCGGTGACGAGGATCCACGCGAGCCAGTCATCCCTGAGGTACACCGAAGTCGCTAGCGGGATGCGGCCCAGCAGGAGCAGGTTAGTGACGTTGGCCGTGGGCAACAGGAATGAGGCGGCATTGGCCATTACGGCAACGGCGACGGCCAGGCGCCCAGCCGGAAGGCCCCGGCGCAGAGCCGTGCGCATGGCCACCGGCGTGGCGACCACGACGGCGACGTCCAGGTTGACAAGAGCGCTGAGGAGGGCCGTGAGGGTCAGCACGGCGGCAGCGGAGGTGACCCTGGGGCCGCGGGCCGGGATGATCGCGCTGGCCAAGATCTGGAACGCGCCCAGCCGGTCGGCGAGGGCCGAGGCAAGGATGATCGCGGCCAAGGTCGCAAACGGCCTGGCCGTGGCGGCGGCCGCGGAGACCGAAGCATCCGGCCGCGTAGCGGCCGCGATGACCGCCAGGAGGATGCCTGCAGCCCATATGATCATGCGTAGAGGATCGCGAGATGACGTGATCCTGGCGGATTCGCTACTATTCTTTGGCGTGATGAACTGCATGACTCCTCCCTTCACCGTTGAATTACCTGTGTATAGCCCATCAGGCGGATACAGCGTCTGGAGTAGATGTTACACGATGATGTCAGATTCTGAACAAGCAGGAAGCGGCGAGCTGCTGGCGATCCCTCGCCTGGCCGAGCGGGTCGGGGTGACCCCGAGGGTGCTGCGCTACTGGGAAGAACAGGGACTGATCAGCCCGAGCCGCGAGCACGGCAAGCTGCGTTACTCGCCGCAGGATGTGGCCATCGCCAGGCTGATCCGCAGGCTGCTGGATACCGGGGCCGGTGTCGACGGCGTCCGAGTGCTCAAGCGCCTGGCCGAGCGTGATATTCGGCGCAGTTCCAGTGCTGGTGATGAAACGGCGCTGACCGAAGAGGCCTTGAGGCTCCTCTACCAGCGCAAGGCATTCCGCGAGGAGACGGGCATGGACGAGGAGCACTACCCGGAGGGAAAGCCGCCGCCACCGCCGCCGCCTCACCGCGGCCCGCCGCACGGCCCCGGGGCTCGCCCGAGACCTGGGCCACCGGAAATATGATGATCGGCCGACCTGGGAGCCCTCTCCAGCTTCTGCTCCTGGGGCCACCTGGCCTCCGTCCTGGTCACCGGCCTGCTGGCGGGCGCGTATGCCGGGATCGTGCTGCCGCGACTCGCGTGCTGTCGGTATCTCGCCGGTGGCGATCCGGCGGGAGATCTTCTGCACAGATCACTGAACCCCTGGTGCGCATCGGGTTCAGGCGTGGCGCCCGGGGGGTCATGTGGGCGGGCTTTCCGGCGCTGTCGCCCGTCTGCGCTCGATAGCCGCTGGCCGCCGGCGCTGCTGTCACCGTCGCTGTTAGCCGAGGCGGTGAATGATCAGCTCTTTTGCCAGACCGAGATGTGGCTCTGACTGTCGCTGGTAAAGGACTCCCGGCTCCAGCTGCTCCAGCGCTCCCGCAAGGTCATGCCGGCGAGCCGCGCCATCAAGTCCAGCTCGGATGGCCACACGCAGCGGAAGGGCACCGAGTACGCCTCTACCTCCTCGTTCTCCGTCCAGTAATGGTGCGAGACCAGGCCTTGAGTGGCCGTGCTGTATTCGTCGAAACCGAGATGGGCTGGGGTTACGGTTACGGCAAACGGCCGGAAAATCTCTCCGGGCGGGAGCCGCTGAAGTTGGGGGATCATGACCTCGATCACGAACCGCCCGCCCGGTCCCAGGTGACTTGCCGCGTTGCGGAAGCACGCGACCTGGGCGTCTTGGGTGGTCAGGTTCATGATCGTGTTGCGCAGCAGGTAGGTGAGTGTGAATGTGCCGTCAACGCCGGTGGTTGCGAAGTCGCCAACGGTCACGCCGATCTTGTCGGCGCCAGGCTTGGCCCGCAGCTGTGCCACCATCTCGGGCGACAGGTCAATCCCGTGCACCCGGGTGCCCCGCTGGCTCAACGGCAGCGCAACACGGCCGGTCCCGATGCCCAGTTCGAGGGCGGTGCCCGACCCGGCCAGCTCCGCTAGGAAGTCCACCGCCGGGTCCAAGACGGCCGGCTCGAAGAGGTTCGCCCATCTGGTGTCATAAACCTCAGCTATCCGCTGGCCGAAGTAATTCTCTGGCACGGCTGCACTCTGCCAGCACCGTCCGAGGACACGCCACTGATTTTGTCCGGTCCTCGCGACCTGCGGAGTACGGGACAGCCCCTGTCGTGCTCGAAACCGTCTGAGGCCGTCCAACGGTTCAGGTGATCAATGCCGAGGCGCTCAGCGTAGTTGGCGTGTGACCGGTCCAGTGCACCCAGGTTGCTGCTCGCCCC
>JASIGD010000619.1 GCA_030045295.1 Streptosporangiaceae bacterium | reverse complement strand
AGGAGCGTACCCTTGTGCGTGCCTTAGCCTCCCAGTCCGGCCGGGCGCCCAGCGTCTACCCAAGTCACCGCCTGTATTTGCTAACCGGATTGCTAACGACACTCCTCGGGACGGAGAGACGGAACGGGACGCCGAAGATGGTCATCGAGCGATCCCGCAGGTCAGCGAGACGCGCCGAGACGTCGGAGACGCCCAAGACGCACGTCGTTCGGCTCATAACCCAGCGACGACCGGCGAGTCCGCGACAGCAGAAGTGACAGCAACGACACCGCATAACGACGCTCTTGAGCTCACTGCTACTGCCGTCCAGGGCAAGGTCGTGGCTTCCCCGCCAGGTCGCTGCCCGGAACTGACACGGAAGAGGTCACCCGGCCAAACCTCATCCATAGCAGCCTTATTCGCCCGTCATTCCGTCGATGCGTTCGCGCAGCAGATCGGCATGGCCCAGGTGCCGGGCGTACTCCTTGATCAGGTACAGGTAGAACCAGCGCAGCGTGTATGAGTTCGTCTTGCCGAAGGTGTCGTCGAGTTGGTGAGACGCCATGATCTGCCTGGTCCGGGCGCAGTGCGCGCGGAACGTGTCCAGGTCCGCGGCGGCCCCGGCGGCGGTGACCGCCTCGAAGTCGCCTTCCTCGTTCTGGTCGGTGCAGTACAGCCAGCTAATGCCCGGGTCATCTAGCCGGTGCCCGTAGACCCGCTCCATTTCCGTCATATGCCTGACCAGGCCGATGAGCGACATCGGCGACGGCTCGCACGACCGGGTGATGAGCTGCTGTCCGGTCAGGCCGTCACACTTGGCCAGCAGCGTGGCCCGGTAGTAGTCCAGCCAGCCATCCAGCAGGCTCCGTTCGTCGCTCAAGCCTTCCGGCATGGTCCGTTCGGCCATCTATGCCTCCTACCGGCACCTGGTCCACATCATGCCATCGGTACGACCGGCCGGAAGTCGCCAAAGATCGGGGACGAATATGGCTTTCGGGAGCCACGCTGGGAGCCACCGGGATGAACGACCTTCCGGTAATCCGGACGAACATGAACAACGGGCAGGGCCGCGACCGGGGTCACGGACTGATCTGAACGGGTTCGGATACCCACATGGAACTACGGGATCAGCAGGCCAGTACTTGTATACTTCGCCAACATCAGGTTCACCAGCTGGCCTGAGGCGGCCAGCACCATGTCACGCAACCACGCCGGGCTCCCCGCGACTGAACCTGGAACTATGCGCGTGGCACTACTTTCCGACCTGGCTCGCGGCGCTTTGCTTAGTTTTCTACAAGCACCGCGTTCATCATTGATTGGCCATCCGATGTTCGAGCAATCCTCGGCGTCGAACAATAGTTAAAGCCTGTTCGAGGTTGTGCTTCTATCGTCTATGAGATGAGAGGTCGGGTTTGCCGATAGACTGCTATTACGCGGCCACCCGAAAGTTAGGGACGCCGTCGAAGTTCTTACTCTCGCGGCCCGTACAGATGCCCGAGAACATTGTCCAGGGAACGGTTCTCGAACAGCACCACCACGATGTGATCAGAGCGCGGGACCTATCCGGTCCGGACATCAGCTACCTCTCCTCACCCTGCCTACCGTGAACGCGGCCACTTCCGGGTACCAGCAGCGCGCCTAAGCCTCAGAGCCGCCAGCGGCCCCACCTAGACCGAAGTTCCCCCCAGTCAGCTTCTGATCAGCCTGCCGATTGTGCTGTGACCTGGTGATCTGCGCTCTCACGCGGAACAGAACGTAGTCATGTAGATCGCATCATATAGCACGGTATCGGCGTGCCTTAGTGCTAAGATGCGGACCTGGCCGGTATGATCGTGGTCATGTACGTGGTCAAGGTGCCGAACCGGGGATCACCGCCCGCGGTCCTGCTGCGGGAAAGCTACCGCCAGGACGGCAAGGTCAAGAACCGGACCCTGGCCAACCTGTCGTCCTGGCCCGAGGCCAAGGTCGACGCGCTGGCCCGGGTACTGAAGGGCCAGCCGCCGCCCGCCGCGGACCTGGACGGGGCGTTCGAGGTCACCCGCAGCCTGCCGCACGGGCACGTCGCCGCCGTGCTCGGCACCGCCCGCCGGCTGGGCCTGGACGAGCTGATCGACCCCGCGCCGTCCCGGCAGCGGGACCTGGTGGTCGCGATGGCGGCCGCGCAGGTGATCGCGCCGGACTCCAAGCTGGCCATCGCCCGCGGCCTGCGGGCGCAGACCGCCGCCAGCTCGCTGGGCGAGGTCCTCGGCGTCGGGTCGTGCGATGAGGATGACCTGTACGCGGCGATGGACTACCTGCAGGACCGGCAGCAGCGCATCGAGGACGCGCTGGCCGCCCGGCACCTGGCCGGCGGCACCCTGGTGCTGTACGACGTCTCGTCGGCCGCGTTCGAGGGCCGGACCTGCCCGCTGGGCGCCATCGGCCACCCCAAGGACGGGGTCCGCGGCCGGCTGCAGATCGTCTACGGGCTGCTGACCTCCCCCGAGGGCATCCCGGTCGCGATCGAGGTGTTCGCCGGCAACACCGGGGATCCCGCGACCGTGGCCGCCCAGGTGACCAAGGTCAAGGACCGGTTCGGCATCGACCGGGTGGTCCTGGTCGGGGACCGGGGCATGCTGACCGCCGCCCGGCTGCGCGAGGACGTCGCCCCCGCTCACCTGGACTGGATCACCGCGCTGCGCGCCCCGCAGGTCAAGGCGCTGGTCCGCGGCGGAGACCTGCAGCTGACCCTGTTCGATAGCCAGGACCTGGCCGAGATCACCTCCCCGGACTTCCCCGGCGAGCGGCTGGTGGCCTGCAAGAACCCGTTCCTGGAAGCCGAGCGGGCCCGCAAGCGCGAATCGCTGCTGGCCGCCGCCGAGGCCGGCCTGGGCACGATCGCCGCGGCCTGCGCGCGGGCCCGCGCGCCGCTGCGCGGAACGGACAAGATCGCCGTGCGCGCCGACCGGGTCCTGGCCCGGCGCAAGGTCGCTAAGCACTTCACTGTGCAGATCACCGACGACAGCATCCGCTACGCCCGCGACCAGGACTCCATCACCGCCGAGGCACGGCTCGACGGCATCTAC
>JASIGD010000077.1 GCA_030045295.1 Streptosporangiaceae bacterium | reverse complement strand
ATGTACCGTCCAACACGTGAGCCGTTGGGTTTGCACCTGACCAAGGTGTCGAGAATCGTGAGCCGGGCCTTCGACGATGCCCTGGCCGGGTCGGGCGGATCGTTGCCGGTCTGGCTCGTGCTGGTCTCGCTGAAGAGTGGACAGCTAGCCAGCCAGCGCGAGCTCGCCGGCGCGGTCGGCATCCAGGGCGCCACGCTCACGCACCACCTGAACGCCATGGAATCCGCCGGGCTGGTGACCCGACGCCGCGATCCGCAAAACCGCCGTCAGCACCTGGTGGAGCTGACCCCGGACGGCGATGCGCTGTTCCTGCGCATGCGCGATACGGCCATGGCCTTCGATAAGCGGTTGCGGACCGGGCTTACCGAAGGCGAAATCGGTCAGCTTGAGGCGCTGCTGACCAGGTTGCGCGAGAACGTCAGCTGACCGTCCCGCTCAGAAAAGCGTCGGCTGACGGTCCTGCCCTGACATCAGCCAGGCTGGCAAGACGGACACCAGAAGGTGGTCCGGTCCTGCTGCCCTTCGGAACGTACCAGCGTGCCGCAGCGTCGGCACGGACGGCCACGTCGGCCGTATACCCAGGTCTCTTCGCCCCGGCGCCCGTTGCCGGCAGTGACCTGGCCTACTCGTTCCTTATTCGCGTCGAGCAGCCGCCGGGCCAGGTCCGCCACGGCACCGAGATCTGCTACGTCTCCGACCGGCTGCCACGGGTTGATACCGCGCAGGAACAGCACTTCAGCCTTGTAAAGATTGCCGATGCCGGCCAGGTTGCGCTGGTCAAGCAGGGCCTCGCCGATGGCACGGTCGGGCTCGCCGCTCAGCCGCCGCACCGCCTCGTCACGGTCCCAGTCCTCGCCGAGCAGATCCGGCCCTAGATGCCCGGTGACCTGCGGCTCCTCACTCGTACGAATCAGTTCCACGACGCCCAGCTGATACCCGATCGCCTGCCACGCGTGGTTGGCGAGTATCAGCCTGATCCGGTGGCTGTCCCTTATCGGCTCAGCCGCGGGCCGGACCCGCCAGCTGCCATCCATGCGGAGGTGGGTGTGGACGGTAAGGCCGTTCTTGGTGCGGACGAGCAGGTGCTTGCCGCGGGAGGTGGCCTCGATCACGACGTCACCGCTGAGGTCAGCGGTAGCCAGTCGCGGAACACGGAAGTCGCTGCGGGTCAGCGCCCGCCCGGCCAGCGCCTCGTGCAGGCGGCGGGCGGTGTACCACACCACGTCTCCCTCGGGCATGAACCCAGTCTGCTAGAGGCAGGCGCGTGACATGGTCAGCGGCGGTCGTTTTCCCGCTGGTGGTGAGGGTCCCGGAAGCCAGCAGCCGGCGGGTAAGCATAAGGAGAGCCCCGGTTAACGGAGCGGCCGCCGGGCTGGCCGTAACCCCGGGTGCCGTTCGGCCGCCTCGGATCGCCGACCAGGCCGGCCGGATTCCCGTATCCGTACGGTTCGAATGGCGGTGTATTTATCGACTGAATCGAGCCGCCGTACGACCGCTCCGGGTAGGGGTAGTCGGCGATGTCTGCGGATGCCGGGCTGGGCCGGTAGGCCGCGGCCGGGATCGTGCCCACCGAACCCGGTGAACCCGCCGAGCCAGACCAGTACCCGTCCGGCCGGAGTGGATCAGACCGGTGCCCGCCGGACATAGCGGCTTCGTACTGCTCGCGGGAATGGTCCTTCGACCTGCGCGATGACTGGTACGACCGGCCGTCAACGGCTCCCTTGGGCCTGAGTGAGTACGCGGGGCTGGTCAGCGGATCCTCGTCCGTGCTGACGCCGCTGCCAGCCGAACCCGCGGTGCCCGCAAGTGGCAGCCCCCAGGACTCAGCGGGCCGACGCGCGGCGTGGGCCGCCCGCGTCGCGATCCGGGCAGGCTGTGCCGCGGTCCAATCGGACCGCGGGCCGGGCAGGCCGTCCCGACCGTCCGGCGGCGAGACGGCGCCGGGCGGACGTCTCCGGGGAGCGGAGTCCGGCTGGCTCCTGGAGGCAGAATTCGGCCGACTTCCGGAGGCGGAATCGGGCTGAGCGATGCGTGCGGTCGTCGCCAGCGGTTTATCCGCAGCCAGGTCATCCCAGAACTGCTCATCGGTGACGCCGCCGAAGGCCTCGGTAGGCCAGAGTTCCTGGTCCACCTCTGCTCCCTTGCGCCAGCCCACCCGCCGACGTGATCTGGGCGTCTGCGCTGCGTCGCCCGCGTCGGCCGGATCGGCGAGCAGCGTCGCGGGCTGGCTTCCCGCCTTCGGCAAGCCCGGCGCTCCGTTCACGCCAGACGCGGCCATGGCGGCAACCGGGACGGCGGGAGCGGGCGCCAGGACACTCGGAGCCTGGCGCCCCGTCCCCGGCTCGGCGGGCAGGCCGGGCGCCCGGGCCGGGGCGTGCGAGGCACCGTGGCGAGTCCGGCGCGCCGCGGCGGCATGCCCGGGGTCGTCTTGAGGCTCCATCAGGACGGACTGGCCCGTGGACCGAGCGGCCGGGCTCGTGGACCGAGCGGATCTGGCCGAACTCCCAGCCGGGGGATGTGTGGTCCTGCCTGCTCCGGTCCGGCCCGGTCCGGCGCCCCGAATGCGGGAGCCGCTCGGGCGGACGCTGAAGTAGAAGGCCGCCGCGATGCCGACGAGTCCAGCGACGGCGAGTCCCGCGACCAAAATCATGATCACCATCCATAATGCCGGGCCACATGGAGGGTATGGGGGACGCTAGCCAGGCACACGCGGCCTATGACGCGAGCCTTCCCTCGTAGTCGCGAGCGCCCTGAACCCGCTTGATCATCACAGATTCTTGCTCACCAGTGAGGACCCTGTCACAAGATTGCAGAAGTTCTAGCCACCCATAATCACCAGATGTATCAGTATGATTACGGATATGCGGTGGGCGCTATCCGCCCGCGCCCGATATCGGCGGCCGCGATAGCGGTCCATACCGTCAGCAAGGGGGCTCCGGGTGGCAGGTTCAGCACAGTATCCAGCGCGTACACCGTAAAACGGTACGCGTGGGGCTGAGCGGGACACGGCGGATCGTAGGCCGCCGTGCCCAAGCTGTTCTGCGCCTGGCGCGCCCCGGTCGGCAGCGAGCCCTCCTGGATATCCGTGGTTCCGGGGCCGATGTCGAACACGAGCCAGTAAATGCGCGGCGTGATCGGCGCTGAGGAGTCATCGACGACGAGTGCGAAACTCTTGGTACCCGATGGCGCGCCCGACCAGTCGAGCGGGGGGTTGATTCCAGCACCGTGACAGGTATAACGCTGCGGCAGGACATTCTGGCTGACGGCCACGCTGCTGACGGACATCGTCTTGGGCGCGACCGGCGCCCCGTAGCCAGCGTTGGCGCCGCAGCCCGCCAGGACCAGGATCGTGGCCAGGACGGCACCAGCCGCCGCGAATCGGGACGGCGGCGGCCGCGGCCTGCCGCGGCGAATCCGGTCCTGGCCTGAAGTCACCCTCGCCTCTCTCCTGCCGACGGTTGATATTAGAACCTGTTAGGAAGCGTAAGGTGATGCGACGCGTTGAATGATCCGGGGAACGTCTGGGAACGGGGAAGGGCGTGAGTCCGGGCACAGATACGGACGACCGGTGAGCGCGGATGCCGGACGCGCTGCGTGTCGGGCTGCTCGGCCCGCTTCAACTGCGGCACGAGGCTGGGGTATGCCGCGCACGTCGGCGGACGCCAGCGGCGCGTCCTGCTGATTCTGCTCGCTCTCGACGCCGGGCGTGTCGCGCCGTCAGGCTGGCTGGCCGAACAGATCTGGCCGGGCGAACCGCCTGGCCACCCCTGCTTACGATCCTGGTCGCGCCCTTAGCCGCGACGCCGCGGTGGCCCTGGCGTCCGGCGCGGTCGCTGAACCGGTCGACGCCGGGTTACCGCCGATCCGTCGACGGCGCCCTCGGCCCTTGGGCCGGGCGCGGCTACGTCTTGCGGCGGTAGACGCGGACCGCAAGCGGGGCGAAGACGACGAAGATGCCCAGTGCCCACAGCAGGGAATGGACCACCGGGATGGCGGTCGGGCCGCCGGTGAACAGGCCGCGTTCGGCGTCCGTCAGGCTGGTCATCGGGTTGACCTTGACGAAGGCCTGCAGCCAGCCGGGCATGGTCTCGGTCGGCACGAGGAGGTTGCTGCCGAACACCAGCGGGAAGAACGCGAGGAACCCGAAGGTCTGGACTCCCTGCGGCGTCTTCATCACCATGCCGATGAGGGCGGATAGCCAGCACATGGCCAGTGCGAAGGTGAGCAGCAGCAGGCATCCGGCCGCGGCGGAAGCCGCGTTGGTTGTCACCCGGAACCCGAGGATCATCCCGAAACCGATGGTGACCGCGACCGAGATCGCGTAGCGCACCATGTCGCCGAGGACGGCGCCGCCGAGTGGTGCCCAGCGGGCGATCGGCAGGCTACGGAACCGGTCGAACACCCCGCTGGAGATGTCCTGGTTGAGCATGAGCCCAGTCCCCAGCGTGGCGAAGACCACGGTCATCACCAGCAAACCGGGCAGCTCGTACTGCAAGTACGCGTGCGTGCTGCCGTGCGCGATGGCCCCGCCGAACACGTAGGTGAACAGCAGCAGGAACATGATCGGCTGGAGGCTGAGGCCGATCACGTCCTCCATGTTGGTCCTGATCTTCAGGACGCTGCGCCAGGTCAGCGTGAACGTGTTCCGCAGCCCGTCCAGCGGGCCGATCCTGCGGGAT
>JASIGD010000618.1 GCA_030045295.1 Streptosporangiaceae bacterium | reverse complement strand
ACCCTCTTGATGTCGCCCAGCGCGACCCCCGCCCTGGCCAGCAGCGCGAACGCCACGGGAATCTGCAGCTCGGCGACGATGACCAGGTCGTTCCCTGTGGCCAGGTCATCAAGGGTGGCGGTGACGACTCCCTCGACCGAACTCTCAATCGGGACCACGGCCCGCTCGGCCGTGCCGTCACGGACCGCGGCGAGCGTGGCGTGGATGGTCGGGCGGGGGAGCGGCTCGGCACCGGAATCGACCGCGCGCAGCGCGGCCTCGGTGAAGGTGCCCTCAGGTCCCAGGTAGGCAACTGGCATAGTGCTCATAATGCAGCATCGCCGCGCTCGGCCGCGGGCTAGAGGCGGGTGGCAAGCGCCCGGGCCACATCGGCGAGCTGGTGCGCCCGGTGCAGCTGGGCTCGCAGGCCGGTACCGGTGGCGCGGTGGGCGAGGTCGACCTCGACCTCGGTAACCCGCGCGCCCTGGCGGAGCAGGTCGATGGTGAGCCCCGTCTCCACTCCCCAGCCGTGGGCGAGCGGCCGCGCGGCCTCGAACGCCGCCCGGGTCAGGCAGCGCTGCCCGTTCAGCGGCTGCGCCGGCCGCCATCCGGTCGCCCGGCGGATGCCGGCCCCGGACAGGCCGACGACCAGGCCGTGCCCGCCGAGCTTGACCGTGGTGGTGAACACGGCGATCGTCATGTCCGCCGTGCCCGCCAGCACCGGATCGGTGAGCGGGCCGGCCAGCGCCGCGGTGCCCGCCAGGTCAGCGTCGAGGAACAGCAGGTGCCGCGGGTGGTCCCGGTGCTCTTGCCGGTCGAGCAGGCGGACCGCTTCCGCGCCGGTCTCCATCGCGGCGGCCTTGCCCCTGTTCCTGGCGTGCGGCACCACCACGGCACCCGCGCGCCGCGCCGCGGCGGCGGTGGCGTCCGCCGAGCCGTCGTCCACGACGATCACCAGCGCGGCGCCGGCGATCCCGGCCGCCGCCCGCACGGTCGCCTCGATGCGGTCCGCCTCGTTCCGCGCCGGGATGATCACCGCGACATCGCCGGACCGCGGCCCTTCTGGCATGGGCCGATCTTAGGTCAGCGGAACCCTAGTTGTGCGGCACGGCGGGCTTGGACCCGTCGAGCTGGCTCAGATCCCCCAGGTCCGCGTCCGTTACCAGGGTGAAAACCGAGTCAAGCCCGGTGACCTGCAGGATCTTGCGGACCGCGGGCCTCGGGGCGGCGATCTCCAGCTCACCGCCCCGCTCACGCGCACGGCGCAGGCAGGACAGCAGCACGTTCATGCCGGTCGAGTCGCAGAATTCCACGCCCGACATGTCGATCACCACCCGTCCGGGCATGCCGTCATCCAGCACGCCGACCAGCTCGCTGTGCAGCCGCGGAGCGGTATAGAGATCGATCTCACCGGAGATGGTCACGATTGTGTAATCATCGTGAAATCGACTTGAGACATTGAGCTCCACGAGCCGAACCTTACCGCGCCGTGCGCCCGGAAGCCAGGTGGCTATCCTGAACGCACGCTGAGAGTTCCCCGATTCATCTGACCGGGGCATGATCGGTTCGGGCCTAGCCGCTCTCCGCCGCGACTACCGGCACGGCCACCGTGGTCATCTGCCGGACCTCGACCTCGGCCCACACGGTGGTGCCCTCGTCGTCGCTGTGTGCGCCCCAGCGCCGCGAAAGCCTGTCCACGATCCGCAGGCCACGGCCGCCGGTGGTGGACTGGGTTGGTTCGCCCAGCTCAGGCCGGGTGGGCCCGCCACCGTCGCTGACCGAGACCTGGACGCTGCCGGCGTCGAGGTGCCAGGCCACGCGGATGCTCGAACCGGGCAGCGGCTTCGCGTGGCGCAGGGCGTTGCTCAACAGCTCGCTGATCACGACCGCGGCGTCGGTGACCGTGGGGCCGTAGATGCCCGCCTCGAGAAGGTCTGACACCAGGCGCCGCCGGGCCACGCCGACGCTTGCAGCGCTGAACGGGAGTACGAGGACGCTCGACTCAGTCACCTCCATGTCAGTCGCAGCCCGGCTGCCTGCCTTCAGCGAACCTACGAGCGGAAATGCCCCGTCTAGGCGCCGTGGAAACACGTGAACCCCGTAGATATCGCTGCGGTAACGGCGTCTCACGCAAACCTCCGGTGGCACCGGCACCTGCCGCGGGCACGGTAACGTCTCAGGTATGGCTACCCCCACCGTGATCGTCGACGACTTGCACGTCGTCTACCGCGTGTTCGGGGCCGGCGGCAATAAAGGCACCGCGGCGACGGCGCTCATGCGAATGGTCAAGCGCCAGCGCCGCCCGTCCGTGCGCGAGGTGCACGCCATCAGGGGCGTCTCGTTCGTCGTCAATCATGGCGACGCCATCGGGATCATCGGCAGGAACGGGTCGGGCAAGTCCACGCTGCTGCAGGCGATCGCCGGCCTGCTGCCGCCCGAGCAGGGCTGCGTGTACACCAGCGGGCAGGCCGCCCTGCTCGGCGTCAACGCGGCGCTGCTCGATGACCTGACCGGCGAACGGAACGTGGTGCTCGGCTGCCTGGCCATGGGCATGTCCCCGCAGGAGGTCAAGGACCGGTACCAATCCGTCGTGGACTTCTCCGGGGTGGGCAGCTTCGTCGACTACCCCATGCGGACCTACTCCACCGGCATGGCCCAGCGGCTGCGGTTCTCGATCGCGGCCGCCAAGACCCACGAGATCCTGATGATCGACGAGGCGCTGGCCACCGGAGACGCCAGCTTCCGGGCCAAGAGCCACGACAAGATCATCCAGCTGCGCCGGGAGGCGGGCACGGTATTCCTCGTCGCGCACAACCTGGCCGAGATCGAGGCAAGCTGCAACCGGGTCGTCTGGCTGGAGAAGGGCCAGGTCATGATGCAGGGGGAGGACGTCCCCGCGATCGTCGACGCCTACCTGGAGGCGACCGGTGGCGAGCCCCGGCAGCGGGACAAGCCGGCCGAACAAACCGATCACAGCGCCTGAGGCCTACGGGCTCAGCTCCTCGGCGGGCTCGGCTCCGGCCGACGCGGCGGGCCGGAACCGCAGGCGCATGGTCGTGCCCCCGGACGGGCGCGAGCTCGCGGCTACCTCGGCGTGCTGAGCCCGCGCCAGCCGGCGGACGATGAACAGGCCGATGCCCACGCCCCCGAACCGGCGGCGGTCACCGGTCTCACCCTGGACGAACCGGTCGAAGATGCGCTCGTGATCCCCTTCGGCGATGCCGATGCCTTCGTCGTCCACCGTCACCTCGATCCAGCCCCCGCCCGCCTCCCTTTCCCCCTTCACCCGGGCCCGCACCGTCACGGTGCCGCCGTCGGGCGAGTACTTGAAGGCGTTCTCGAGCAGCTGCCCGACGATGATGTCGGTGGCCATCGTGTCGCCGCTAGCGGCCGGCAGGTCGTCGGGTATGTCGGTGACGATCGTGTGCTGGTCCGACAGCGGCCGGAACGCGGCGGCGGCGGCGCGCAGCACGGCGCCGAGGTCGAACGGGCCGTTGCTGACCGGAAGCTGGTCGGCACCGGCCCGCGAGCCGAGCAGCAGCTGCTCCACGAGCCGGCCGAGCGAGTCGGCCCGGTCGGCGATCGTCCGCGCCGCGGCGCGTCGTTCGGCGTCGCCGAGCTGGTCCCACCGGCTGGCCAGGGTGCTGGCGAAGCCCTGCACCACCGTGATCGGCGTGCGCAGCTCATGGCTCGCGGTGGCCAGGAACAGGTCCTTCGCCTCTTCCAGCTCTTTGGCGGCGGTGACGTCGCGGAAGTCGATGACCAGCTCGCCGTCGGCCAGCGCGGTGCACAGCACCTCGAGCCAGCGCCCGTTCGGCAGCTTATGGGTGAGCATCGCGTCCGGGTCGGGTAGCGGGAACGGCGGTGGCTTGCCGATCGCGTCCGGCGCGGGAGTCCCGGTGATCCGGTGCGCGGCCGGATTCCACTCCCGCACCAGGACGGCCTGGTCGAGCACGGCGATGCCGTCCGCGCTGCCGTCGATGACCGCCCGCTCGTGCGCCCGCTGCTTGACGACCTCCTCGAACGCCATCGCGTTGGTGAGGGCCACGCCGGCGTGCCCGGCCAGCAGCTCGAGCAGCTCCAGCTCGACGTGGCTGAGCGCGCGCCGGCTGTACAGCGCGTACAGCGCGCCGTACGGGCGGCCCGCCACGTAGGACAGGCCCAGCGCGATCGTATGCAGGCCGGGCAGCGCCGACCAGATCAGGTCGTCGAAACCGCCTGATTCCCCGGTCGCCATCATGACCGTCTGGCCCGAGTGCATCAGCTCGCCGACCAGGCTCCTGGACAGCGCGGCGGTCCGGCCGCGCAGCCTCGCGGGCAGCCCGGCCGTGCTGACCAGCCTGAGCGTGTCACCGTCGATGATCACGAAGCCGCCCGCGTCGGCGCTCGTCAGCTCGCGCAGGCTGGCCGCGATGCGGTCCAGCACGGATTCCAGGTCGCGCTGCGCGCTCATGTCGGCGACCACGTCTCCGAGCCGGCGCACCACCCTGGCGCGTTCGGCCATGTAGTGCCGTGCCACGTCATCCTCGCCCGCCTGATGGCAGACGTTGACCCAGCCGGTCAGGTCTCCGGCGCCGTCGGTCAGCGCGCTGGTGTCGATCCGCACGTCGATCGCCGTGCCGTCCTTGCGGATCCTGCGGGTCGCGAAGGAGATCTGCCCGCCGGCGCGCACCCGCTCCAGGACCGCGTTGTGCTCCGCCTTCAGTTCCTCGGGGATGATCTGCGCCTCGAGGCCGACCACCTCGGCCGCCGCCCAGCCGAACATCCGCTCGGCGGCCGGGTTCCACAGCATCACCGTACGGTCGGTACCGAACGCCACGATCGCATCGGCCGCGCACTCGATCACGGCGCGCGCCGTCGCGTCAGTACGGCTGGCGATAGTCCCTCCTCGCTCCGTGGTCACGTGGACATCGTGTCACCGGGCGGCGCCGGCGGGTTCGCCGCCCCGGCGGAGAACAACACGCCAGGGTTGAGGACGCCGGCCGGATCCAGCGCGGACTTGACCGCGCGCATCGCCGCGATTTCCGCGGCGGACCTGGACAGGTGCAGCACCGCCGCCTTGGCCCGGCCGATGCCGTGTTCCGCCGAGATCGTGCCGCCGTGCTCGGCGGCCAGCCGCAGCACCGCGTCGTCCACGCCGTCGTCGTCGGGGGCCGGGCCGAGCACGTTCACGTGCAGGTTGCCCACGCCGATATGGCCGAACACGATCGCGCGCGCGTCCGCCTTGGCGATCACCGAATCCAGGTCGGCGCGGAACGCCACGAGCCGCGCCAGCGGCACGGCCACGTCCAGCTTGTGCGGGATGCCCGCCGCGCTGATCGACTCGGTGTGCCGTTCCCTGTAGGCCCACACGCCCGCCCGGTCCTGCGCGTCCATGGCGACCGCCGCATCCTGGAGCTGGGCCAGCGCCACCAGCCGTTCGGCATCAAGATCTGAAGCAGCCGCGTCCACAAGCAGGTAGGCCGGATAGTCCCGGGCCAGCGGAGCGGGCAGCCCGGTATGCGCGCGGACCAGGGCCAGGCCCGCCGCCTCGAAGTACTCGGCGGCGCGCACCCGGGGCAGCAGCGACCTGATCTCGGCCTGCAGGCGCGCCGCGGCCACGATGTCCGGCACGCCGGCCAGCACGGTGAGCGTCGCCGGCTCGGCGGGCCACAACCGCAGCCGCGCGGCGGTGATGACCCCGAGGGTGCCCTCGCTGCCCGCCAGCAGCTGGGTCAGGTCATAACCGGTGTTGTCGGCCTGGATGCCGCCGAGCCTGCTGATCACGCTGCCGTCGGCCAGCACCGCCTCCAGCCCGGCAAGCTGCGCGCGCGTCGGGCCGTACCTGATCGTCTGGATGCCGCCGGCGTTGGTGGCGATCGTGCCGCCGACCGTGGCGGAGTCCCTGGCCGCCAGGTCGACGCCGTACTCCAGGCCGGCCCGGGCCGCGTGCGCGCGCAGCTCCGCGATCGTGACCCCGGCGCCCGCGGTCACCTGCGCCGCGAGCGGGTCCACCGGATCGAGCCTGCGCAGCCGCCGGGCGGAAAGGACCACCGCGCCTCCGGCCGGCGGGACTCCGCCGCCGACGAGCCCGGTACCGCCGCCCTGCGGCACCACCGGCACGCCGTGACGGCCGCAGGCGGCCAGCGCCCGGGCCACCTGATCGACGTCACCGGGGCGGATCACGCAAAGCGCGGGACCGTGGAACCTGCGAGTCCAGTCCGTGGCGTATCCCGCGGTGACGTCGGGATCGGTGAGCACGTGCTCCGGGCCGCAGATCGCGGTCAGCTCGGCCAACAGGACGCCCATGAGTACTCACCATATGGTCCCGCGCTGATCTATAGTGCTTTTCAAATACGAGTAAGACCGTTCATCCTGGGCATCCATCACGGTATGGCGGCTGAGGAAGAAGCCGGGGCGGTCTTCCGCTAGGACGCGGAGCATGGACCAGGCAGAATCAAGCCCATCACCGGGCCAGCCGGAGCGCCAGGGTAAGCCGGCCCCCGGGCGAGACGGCCGCGCCGAGCAGGCAGTACCGGCCCTCCGGCTCGAGCACCCGGTCATCGCGGGCTACGACGGCTCGGCGTCCAGCCGCAACGCCCTGGCGTACGCGGCCGGACTGTCTGTGCGGCTCGGTCGGCCGCTGCTGGTCATGTACGTGTGCTCGTCCGGGGTCTACTGCGAGCCGCTGACCGGGCAGGTGGTGGGCGTGCCGCGTGACGCGGAGGCGCTGGAACGGTGGCTGCTGGCCGAGCTGGACCAGGTGACCGGGAACGCCGAGGTCGATGTGCACGTCCGGACCCGGCGGGGCAGCCCGGCCCGGGAACTCGCCGCGGCGGCCGAAGAGTTCAGCGCCGACGCCCTCGTGATCGGGGCACCCGGTCGCTTTTGGCACCGGGTCGCGGGCTCGGTATCCGGGTGGCTCGCCCGGCACGCCCGCTGCCCGGTCATTGTCGTCCCTTAGCCGCGCTGGCCGAGGTAAATATAGAGACAAGTCAAGTGGGCGAGGAGGGATTTGAACCCTCACGTCCTTTCGGACACACGGACCTGAACCGTGCGCGTCTGCCGTTCCGCCACCCGCCCGGGCAACGAGATAGGTTAGCACGACCGCGAGCGCTCCTGCGCCCCGGATACCATCGGGGCAAGGGACGTGAAGGAGGTGGCACGTTGGGAGTTCTGCAGCGCTTCGAGCGTCGGCTTGAAGGCATGGTAGAAGGTGCCTTCGCGCGCGCCTTCAGGTCCGAACTGCAGCCGGTTGAGGTGGCCAGCGCGGTGCAGCGGGAAATGGACGACCGGGCTGCCATCGTGGCCAAGGGCCGCACCCTGGTGCCGAATGATTTCGTCGTCGAGATCGCCGAGACCGATCACTACCGCCTCGACGTGTACGCCGAAAGCCTGGGCGTCGAGCTCGCCAATCTGGCCAGGGACTACGCCAAGGAACAGGGCTACTCGTTCGTGGGCCCGGTCCGGATGCGGTTCGAGGGCGCGCCCGACCTGACCACGGGCACGTTCCGGATCCGGTCCGGCGTCATTCGCGGCTCGACCATCGAGGGCGGCGAGATCAGGCTGCCCGCCAGCGACCTGCCGCGGAGCCAGGCCCGGGGCTTCCCAGGGCACCCGCGGCTGCTCGTCTCGGGGCCCAGGACTCCCGGGGGCGCCGAAGGCGGCGATCAGCGCACCTACGAGCTGCAGACGCCGGTGACGCTGCTCGGCCGGGGAACAGACTGTGACCTGCGACTGGTGGATCCGGGCGTTTCGCGGCACCACGCGGAGTTGCGGGTGGAGAACGACCAGGTCGTCCTCGTGGACCTCGGTTCCACGAACGGCACCTTCGTCAACGGCCAGCCGGTCAGGCGGGTCATGCTCACCGACGGCACGCACGTCTCGCTGGGCCGGACCACGCTGGTCTTCCGCCAGGACCCGCCGGATCGCCAGGACGGCCAGGGCAGTGGTTACACGGCCGGCAGCTACTAAGGCCCGCGGGCGAGGGCACAGATGAGCGAGCTCTCCCTCACCATCATCAGGGTGGCCTTCCTGGCCGTGCTGTGGCTGTTCGTCATCGCGGCCATCGGCGTGGTCCGCACCGACCTGCTCGGCCCGGTTACCGCGGGCCGGCGAGGCCGCGGCCGCCAGGCGCCTCCACGCCAGGCCCGTCCGGTCAAACCGCAGCGGCCGGGCCGCGGCTCACCGCGCTTCCTGGTGGTGACGGCGGGTGCACTCAAGGGCACCAGCCTGGACCTTTCCCAGCAGCAGATCACGCTGGGACGGGCGAATGATGCCACGCTAGTGCTGAACGACGACTACGCTTCAAGCCGACATGCCCGGATATTCCCCCAGGACGGTCAGTGGATCGTCGAGGATCTGGGATCGACCAACGGCACCTACCTGGACCGGCAGAAGGTGACCCGGCCGACGCCCGTTCCGCTGGGAGTTCCGATCCGCATCGGTAAGACCGTTCTGGAACTGCGCAGATGACACTTGTACTCCGCTACGCGGTACGCTCCGACGTCGGCCTGCTCCGTGAGGGGAACGAGGACTCGGCGTACGCGGGGCCGCGCCTGCTCGCGGTGGCGGACGGTATGGGCGGGCATGCGGCCGGTGAGGTGGCCAGCTCGCTGACGATCGCGTCCATGGCGGAGCTTGATTCCCAGCAGCCCGGCGACGACATGCTGGAGGCCCTGTCC
>JASIGD010000617.1 GCA_030045295.1 Streptosporangiaceae bacterium | reverse complement strand
GCCGCCATGGCCAGCGTCAGCGCGTAGACGGCGCCCTTGCTCGCGCAGTACAGCGCTCGCTGCGGCAGCCCCGCGGTCCCCGCGATCGAGCAGGTGTTGACGATGGCCGCCTGGCCGCGCTCCCGCACGGACCTGCGCAGCCAGGGCAGGGCCGCCCGGGTGGTGCGGACGATGCCGAGCACGTTCACGTCGAGCACTCGGCGCCATTCGTCGTCGTCGTTGTCCTCGACCGTGCCGGCCGCGCCGATGCCCGCGTTGTTCACCAGGATGTCCAGCCCGCCCAGGGCCTGGCCGGCCTCGGCGACGGCGGCCCGGACCGCGGCGTCGTCGGTCACGTCCGCCAGGACCGGGTAGATCCCCTGGTCATCCTCGGGGGCTTGACCCGGTCCAGCGCGGCCACCCGCGCGCCGCGCGCGGCGAGCAGCCGGGCGGTGGCCAGCCCGATCCCCGACGCGGCCCCGGTGACCAGCGCCGCCCGCCCGCCGAATTCGCTTGCCTGCTCCGTCATAACCTCTGCGGCGTGCAAGCCTCGGCTTTTAGGCCGAGAGGGTAACGCCGCTTCACCTCCCTGGAAATGTCAGTGGTAATCGCTAGTGTGTTCGAATCCAGGGCGTTCGGGTGCGACGAGCGTGACCGTCGGGAAGTACGTCCGGTACCGGGCCGCATCCCGGGTCAGCAGCCGGTACCCGCGGACCGCGGCATGGGCGCCGATATAGAAGTCCGGCAGCGGCGAGCGCTTCTGGCCGCCCCGCCTGCGGTAGGCCAGGAACGCCTTGCCCGCCACGAAGCCCGCCTCATACGGCAGCGCCTCCCGCCGGAAGTCATCGGAGGGGACGGCGTCCTCGAGATCTTCGATCCGGTCGAAACCGGTCGAGACTTCGGCGTACACGATCGGGTTGATCACGAGCGGGCCGTCGTCGCGGACCCGGGCCAGCGCGCCTGCGGACCACTCGGCCCAGCCGGGATCCTCGGTGACGATGTCGAGGATCACGCTGGAATCCACCAGCGTGACCGGCCGATCACTCGTCACGCAGCAGGCCCAGGAGCTGGTCAGTGCTCATCGTGGTGGTGGCCCGTCCCCGCATGTGGCGCACAAGCCGCTGACCGCGGGACGGGCTTGCCTCAGCCCGGACGATGCACAAAGTGTCGCCGTCCTCGATGACGTCCACCTCGTCACCTTCATGCAGGCCATGTCGTTCGCGCAACGCAGCCGGAATCGTTACCTGGCCCTTGCTGTTCAGCCGCAACGCAGTCTCCCTGACACGTAATACTCGTCATACATACTACGTCATCGTGGCCTGCCGCCGACCTGGTGGATGATCCAGATGTTGGGTTCCCAGTACTCGCCGATGTCGTGGTCCCGGTCGATGCGCACGGTGGTCAGGCCGGCCGGGAACACGTAGTCGCCGGTCTCCGGAAACGGCATCTGCGTCCAGGATTCCCATTCCGCGACCGTGCCGCTGATGTGCAGGGAGTGCGGGATCACCGGCCCTATCCGGGCGCCGAGACCGGCGTGCACCCGGACCCACGGGTCGAACGGCGACCCGTCCTGGCGCGTCCAGCGGGCGTAGCGCTCGATGGGAGTGATGGGGTAGCGGTCCTTGCGGCTGGGGCGAACCGGCGCGATCAGGTGGCTCAGGCCCGCCTCGCCCGCCAGGCCCGCCATCGCGCTCAGCAGCACGCCGGACAGGCGCTTGCCCTGGTGGCGCGGCGGGATCTTGGCGGCCAGCGCGCTGACCGCGGTCGGCACTCCGCCCGCGGCGCGCAGGTCGAAGGCGGCGGCGAGGGTCGCGTCGATCCCCGGCCCGAGGCCGGGGTCGGTGCCGTCCCAGGCCAGCGGGACGGTCTGGCCCTCGGCCAGGACCGTCCGGTCGCCGGGGTCGTACAGGACGAACTGCCATTCGGGGAAGACGTCGTACAGCCGCGGCCAGTAGTAGTTGATCGTCTGGCCGTGCTTGTTGTACTCGGGCCAGACCTCGTCCGCGAGGCCGCTGATGTCGTCCCAGAGTTCTGGCCGCTCGCTGTACCGGACAACCTGCGCGTCCACCCGGCCAGTATTTCCCTGCCGGCCCGGGCCGGCCGGGCCAGGGCCGGCCTCAGCCGCGACGACGACGGGTCAGCCGATGTGGTGGCGGTTCGCGTAGCCGATGGCGGCGGCCCGGTCCCTGGACCCGGTCTTGGCGAAGATCCGGTTGATGTGCGTCTTGATCGTGTGGTTGCTCAGGAACAGCTGCGCGGCGATCTCCGGGTTGGTCAGTCCGCGGGCGATCAGCGCGAGGATCTCGACCTCCCGCTCCGTCAGGCCATCGGGAGGCGGCCCCGGCCGGCCGGGAACTGCCCCGGCCCCGGGCCTCGCCGGGGCCGTCGCGGCGTGCAGCAGCGTGGCGTGCACGCGGGGGTCGAGGACGGTCAGCCCGCCCGCCGCCGCGCGCAGCGCCTGGGCGATGTCGGCCCGGTCGGCGTCCTTGGTCAGGTAGCTGCGGGCGCCGGCCTGCAGGGCGTCGAGGACGGAACTGTCGTCGGCGTAGGTGGTGAGCACGACGATGGCGACGTTCGGGTGCTCGGCGGTCAGCCGCCGGGTCGCCTCGAGCCCGTCGAGGACGGGCATGTGCAGGTCGAGCAGGATCGCGTCGGGCCGTCGCTCGGCCACCAGGTCCAGCGCTTGCTGCCCGTCAGCGGCGGCGCCGACCACCTCGATGCCGGGCAGCCCGCCGAGCAGCAGGAC
>JASIGD010000616.1 GCA_030045295.1 Streptosporangiaceae bacterium | reverse complement strand
GCTGCCGGGGTAGCCGCCGCCGGGGTGGCCGCCGCCGGGGTGGCCGCCGCCCGGGCCGGGACCCCGGCGGTCGCCTGCCACGACGGCAGCGGGAACTGGTCGCTGACCCCGCCACCCGTGGCGCCCTCGTTCGAGGCCGTCTCGTTCCAGACCACCTCGGAGCTGATCACCCCGGTGGACGGGTCGGCCATCAGCGTGGTCCCGCCGCAGCCCAGCGCGTACGGGCTGGACGCGGGGAAGTCGCAGTGCGGCTCGCCGTCGTTGACGCCGTCGCTGCTCCCGTCATCGCCCGCGGCCGCGCACACGGTGATGCCGAGCGCCGCCGCGTCGGACATCGCCCCGTTCATCGCCGACAGCCCTTGCGCGGTCCACGAGTCCTCGGATTGGCCCCAGCTGATCGAGATGGCGATGGGCGCCGGGCTCGCGTGGGCGGCATCGGAGATCGCGTCGACGAAACCCTGGTCGCCGTTGTTCGGAGCGAAGTACACCAGTTGCGCCGCGCCGGGGGCGACGGCGCCGATGACGTCGATGTCCAGGTTGACCTCGACGTCGGCCCCTTGCGGGTCCGAACCCGGCGCGTTGGACGCCCCGTCCACGCTGACCGCGGTGATGGAGGGGACACCGATCCCCAGCCCGCTGAAGTACGTGTCGAGGTCGCTTTGCGAGAAGCCGCCGCCGAGTTCGATGACCGCGATCGTCTGGCCCGCGCCCGTGGTCCCGGCCGGGAACTGGTAGATGTCCGCGACCTGGTCCGGCGCGTACGACGTCCCCTGGGCGGTGGCTGCCCGAGGCCGGAAGTGCGGCCGTGCCTGCGGGCGGGTATCCAGGCCCAGCACGGCCAGCACCACGCCGTCCAGCGCGGACGGCACGGACAGCGGCCCCTCGCGGTAGCGGTGCGTCACGGTTCCGTGGCCGCCCGGGTCCGGGCTGCTGACCAGGCGCAGGGTCGTGCCGAACGTGCTGGCCAGGTCGGCCAGGGTCCCGCTCACCTTGACCCGGCGGGAATCCGGGTGCACGGCGGTGATCTCCAGGCCGCGGCTGGTGAGCTCCCGGCTGACGAGTTCGATATCGGCCGGGTCGGCGCCGTACCGGCTGGCCAGCTCCTCGTTGGTCAGGACGGTGGGTCCGGCGATGATCTCGACCGGAAGCGGGGCACGGCGCCGCAGCACCAGCGTCAGTTCCGCCCGCTGCGAGGTATCCAGCGGCCCGGCCTCCGTGGCGCCCGCCAGCGGCGCGCGCTCGCTTCCGGGCAGGTACACCGACGATCCAGGTTCATCCGGCATTGTTTGCTCCGACCATTGAAGTGTCAGCCATGCGATCAAGCCCCCCCGGGCGGATTCTGCCGTGCCGGAAGGGTGCGCCACGGCCCGTTGGAAAATAATTCTTTCATCCGAACGGACGGTAGTGACAGCGCGGGGTCATTTCCCCGCGCCGGCGCGGCTTTCGCCGGAAATGTACGGTATTTGCCGGCAGCTATTCCCGGGATGCACGGTCACCGCTAGAAAAAGGCGTGCACGGCGCCGATCACGCGGTCCTGGTCGTCGATCACCACGAGCACCCGCCACTTATCGAGCGTGGTGCAAGGGTGCGAGATGCCCAGGCATACCAGATCGCCCGGCCCGAGTGAGGCGCCGGAGTCCAGCCGCAGGTACGCGTGCTGGTCGTACAGCTCGGTCACCAGACCGCCGTCGATCCTGGCCTCGCCGCCGTCCCCGCGCCGCGCTCGTAGCGGCACGGGGAGTCCCTTGTCGAAGCCGACGTCACGGCGGCCCGCGCCGAGCAGCGCCAGCCCGGGCTCGGGCCGGGACAGCGCCTGCGCCCACAGCTCGAGCGCGGGCCGGAGCGCCGGCGCGCCCCCCCTGCCCCGCCCGGCCGGGGAGACCGCGCCGTAGAACCCGTGATCGTAGGTGAGGTACGCGCCGCTGCGCAGTACGACCTTCACCGCGGCGCCGGCCCCTGGGTCCTTCCCGGTCAGCTCGCGCGTGACCACGTCGAAGTACGCGCTCCCGCCGGCCGTGACGATGAGCTCTCCGGCGCCGTGATGGGCCTCGCCCACGGCGCCCGCCAGCGCGCGCAGCCGCCGGCAGAAGGCGGCGACGCGGCCGAGGGTCTGCGCCTCGGTGTCGCCGCTGATGCTCCCCTCGTACCCGGCCACACCCGCGACCGTCAGCGTGCCCGTGGCGCTGGCCGCCTTGGCCACGGCGAGCGCCTGCTCGTCGGTGCGGCAACCGGTACGGCCGTCGGCGTGCCCGATCTCGACTAGCACCGGGAGGCGGCGCCCGGCCAGACGGCCGTCCAGGATCCGGTCCAGGATGGCCACGCCGTCCAGGCTGTCGACGTAGCAGTACGCCTCGAAACCCGGATCCGCGCCGAGTTCGGCGGCCAGCCAGGCGATGCCCGCCGCGTCGGTGAGCTCGTTGGCGAGCAGCAGCCGGGGGAAGCCGAAGGCCCGGTAGGTCTGCAGCTGGCCGATCGTGGCCACGGTGATCCCCCAGGCCCCGTGCTCCAGCTGGAGGCCGGCGAGTTCGGGGGACATGGCGGTCTTGCCGTGCGGGGCCAGCGCCACGCCCGCCGCGGCGCAGTAGGCGGCCATCGCCGCGATGTTGTTCCTCAGCGCCGAATCCCGCAAGGTGAGCAGCGGGTAGGTGAACCCCGCCGCGTGCAACCACGGCCGGGCGGCCGCCAGCCTCGCCGCGCTCACCTCGCCTCCCGCGGCCAGCGATCCGAAGCCCTTCTCGGTCGGCTCGATCGCGCGTTCGCGCAACGCCGTGAGCCGCTCCGCCACCAGCGGCGGCAACCGATACGTCACTTCGCCTCCGATCTGCTGGCCCGCTGATTTCGCCAACCAATGGTAAGAGGTCGTCGATCCCAGTCATATTCCGCGCTCATGGTGATCGTGCCGTCTGCCAGACGGGTAAATTCGGCACGGCTATCGCCAGTCCCTTATCACCGGTTCCGCGCGGGCCGCGGTGCCGCGCCAGCGCCGGAGGCAGCGCTCATGCGTCACCTCGGGCCGCCGAGGTCCCGCAGCGCCTGAGACCGCCCGCGGACCGTGGGTGACCGATTCCGTACTACTTGTTGCGATATGCACCATCCGTGGGCCATGATGGGACGCGGTGACGATCACGAGCAGCGGACGATAGGGGTGGACGGAAAGGGCACAGCGAAAGATGCCGTGCCGCCGCGTGCCACATTCCTCGACGTATTCGCGGTGCGCGAGTTCCGATTTCTGTGGTCTTCCGAGCTGCTTTCCACCATCGGTGACCGTCTGGCTCTGGTCGCTCTTACCCTGCTCGTTTACGACCGCACGAAGTCACCGCTGCTCGCCGCCGCGACATTTGCCGCCGGTTACCTGCCGTGGGTGATCGGCGGCTTGTTCCTGGCCGAATTGGCCGACCGGTACCCGCGGCGGTCGGTGATGGTGTTCTGCGATGCGGCCCGCGCGGTCCTCGTGGCGGCCATGTTGCTCCCGCATCTGCCCCTCCTCGCCTTGGTAGCGCTGTTGTTCGCGGTCACGATGTTCGCGCCGCCGTTCGAGTCGGCGCGCGCCTCCATCACCCCCGACATCCTGCACGGCGAACGTTATGTTCTCGGTACGGCGGTCCTGCAGACGACCTTGCTGACAGGTGAGGTGCTGGGTGCGGCCGCCGGGGGGGTGGCGGTCGCCTTCCTCGGGGTCCGGCGCTCGCTCGGCATCGACGCCGCCACGTTCGTGCTCTCGGGCTTGTTAATTGCCGTAGGTACCCGGGCCAGGCCCGCCGCCGCCCGGCCGGCATCGGTCCGGCCTTCCGCGCTGGCCCGGATCCGGGACGGGTTCCGGCTGGTGTTCGGCGACCAGGAGCTGAGCACGCTGTTGCTGTTCGGCTGGCTCGTGATCTTCTATTCGATTCCGGCCGGAATCGCCGCTCCTTACGTAGCCAGGCTCGGCGCGGGGCCGGTCGCCACCGGTCTGGTCATCGCGTCCACAGCCCTTGGCACGGCCATCGCCATGCCGCTGTTCACCCGGTTCGTCCGGCCGCGCCAGCGGATCACCTGGATGGGGCCGCTGGCCGCCTTGACCTGCGGCACTTTGGTCCTGACGGTCCTGCGTCCGGGTCTTGTCGTCTCCCTTGTGATCTTCTCGTTGTCGGCTGCGTTTGGCGTCTACCAGAACGCGGCCAACACCGCCTTCGTGATCAAGGTGCCGAACGAACGGCGGGCTCAGGCCTTCGGCATCGCCAACATGGGGGTGATCGTCGGCCAGGGAGCCGCCTTCGTGCTGGCCGGCGCCGTCGCGGAGGTGGTCAGTCCCGCGGCGGTCATCGCGATCAGCGGCGCGATAGGCGCGGTTGCCGCGTTCTTCTTGACGCTCAGGTGGCGCCGCGTGTCGCCGCCGGGCGGGCGTCATGGGGCCGGACGGAACACCGGTGACGCCGCGGCCACGGGATCGGTGCCGCTGCGCAAGTCTGGTTAGCACACCGGCCGCAGGCTTCCGGTCAAGTCCGCGTGCCGGTCGAGTCCGCGTGCCGGTCGAGTCCGCGTGCCGGTCGAGTCCGCGTGCCGGTCGAGTCCGCGTGCCGGTCAAGTCCGCGTGCCGGTCAAGTCCACGTGTCGCGCATTGCGAGTCCCCTCCCCGGTCGTGCTGGCTTTGCGAACTGAGCGCTGAGGTCCGGGCAAAGTGGGCCTTCAGGTCCAGGCAAAAGCGGGCGCTCAGGTCCAGGCAATGCGCATGCTTTTCTCCCTCCGGCAGCGAAATGGAGCCCGTGCGAAAGCTCCCCGGGCGCCGGTACGCCGAGTAATCGTGGCCTGTCATCACCATTTAGCGCCTCTTTATCGCGCCATGTCGGCGGTTCAGCCCCAATAGTGTCCAAGATGGCTACGCATGGGTTAAGGTAGCTATACGGAGCTAGTCCTTTACGGTGAGCTGCCGACTAGACAGGAGCCTGTTGCGTCCCATCCGGAACGGTGGACCATGAAAGCCTCGTCCCTTACGCGCCGCCTGCGGGCGTGCGCGGCGGTCCGGGACTGGGCCTGGTGGCAGCTGGGCTGGCCGCTCAAGAGCTACGTCGGCGCGGTCACGCTCGCCTACGTCGTCCTCACCTGCTTCGCGGCCTCCCAGACGACCTGGACCGGCTCGGATCTGTGGAAGTTCGCCCTGCTGCTCGGCTGCGGCCTGGTCTCGGTCGCGGCCACGCCCCGCGTCGCCTACCTCCAAGGCGGGATGACCAGGGACTTCATCACCGTGTGGGTGCTGCCGATCGCGATCTTGCTGCCGCCGTTCTACGCCATGGTGACGCCCATCCCGCTGTACGTGCTCACCCAGTTCTGGGTGTTCCGGGGGATCGTCTACCGCCGAGTGTTCACGGTCGGCGCGATAGGCCTGTGCTACGGCGCGGCGTCGCTGGTCTTCCGCGCCTTCCCCGCTTCTTTCGCCGGCCCTGCGATCGGCACCGCGGTGCACGCCCTTACCTGGGCCGTGGCGGTGGCCATCAGCGAGCAGGTCGGCCGCAGAGGCCATCAGGCCCTGATCATAGGCGGGATCAAGCTGTCGAACCCGGCGGCGCGGCTGGCCGAGCAGGAACTGAACCGTGAGGCACTGGTGGCCGACTTCGCCGAGTTCGACCTCGGCGTCCTGATCACCATCGTGGTCGCGGTGAGCGTGGGGCTGGCCGTCTTCGCGGTGCCCACCGTGTTGCTGATCCGGCGGTTCATGATGCACGGGCAGCTGCTCGCCCAGTCCAGGATCGACACCAAGACCGGGCTGCTCAACGCCTCTACCTGGGAGAGCGAGGCGGCGGTGGAGATCACCCGGGCCGTCCGGACCGGCAGCCCGCTGGCGCTCGCGCTGGTCGACATCGACCACTTCAAGGCGGTCAACGACACCTACGGCCACCTGGCGGGGGACAAGGCGCTGCGGGCCGTGACCGATGCGCTGCAAAGCCAGCTGCGCGTCTACGACCTGGCCGGCCGGTTCGGCGGTGAGGAGTTCGCGGTCCTGCTGCCGCACGCGCGCGAGGTCGACGCGCTCAACATCGCCGAGCGCCTGCGCCGGCATATCGCCGCGATGTCCATCCCCGTCGGGGACGACGCCGAGTCCGGGCCGTTCGTCAACCTGACGATCTCGGTCGGCGTCGCGGCACTGGACGGAGCGAGCCGCGAGCTGACCGACATGCTCGCCGCCGCCGACACCGCCCTGTACCACGCCAAGGAGACGGGCCGCAACAAGACCCACGTGATAACCGCGAACGCGCAGGCCTCCTAGTCGCGGAACGGGTCGTAACGCTAATCACACTGATCCCAGCAATAAGCGGCTGGAGATTATCGTGGACAGTTACCGTCGTAAGTCCCGGTCCTCGCCCGTATTTCGTGGTGGTCACGGTGAGCAGGAAGGGGCTCGTTGGCGCAACGTGCCCCACCTGAGGGGCTCGTTGGCGCAACGTACCCCTTGCCGGATGTCCACGATCCTGGCCGGAAGGCCGCTAGGACGGTGCCGAAGCAGGGCCGCCTGGTGCCGAGAACCGCGAGCCGGGTCCAGTTGAGCGCTCCGGCCCCCGGCGAGCAGATCGGTGGTGGCGCGGGCCGGGCCGCGGGTGCGGCCTTGCGGCCGGCCTGGCGCGGCGGGCGAAGTGGGATACCTTCCGCTCGACGACGGGCCGGTCCGCCCGGTGGCACCGGCGGGCGTAACGGCGGCCGCCGGCGAGCCTTCTCAGTCTGCGCGATGCCGATGCCAGGCGTCGTCGCGGGCACTATGATCGAACATCGGTGCCTCTATTCCGCTAATTTCTTGCCCGGAATCGGGCAGAAAACTTGCCTAGACTCGCGCTCAGCGCTAAGAAGTGAGCATGTCCGACCCGTTCCCGCAGGACCTGGCGCGCTATCTGGCCGCCTCGACCGGCTTGCCGCAGCCCACCGCGGT
>JASIGD010000615.1 GCA_030045295.1 Streptosporangiaceae bacterium | reverse complement strand
GACGGGATAGCCAGCGCCCCCTGCGCTTGCGCCGATGCGCGCAGCAAGAGGGTCAGCTCGTCCTGGTCCTGCCCGCCGACGCCGAGGAAGAACCGGCGAAATACCTGGTCGAACAAGCCGATGTCGTCGTGCCTGTTCACCAGCGTGGTTCGCCCGGCCCAGTACAGGTCCACCAGGTCCGCCGGGTCCAGCCTGCTCAAAGCGGAGCAGCAGATCAGCACGTCCCCCGAGCCCACGGCGAGTCCGGCCGCGCGCAGTTCGCCGGCGAACCTCACCAGCAGGCCGATGAGCGGGTCATGCTCGGTCTCAGGAGCCGCGGGCACTGGAGGTGATCTCCTGCAGGTTATCCCGGACGACCTCGAGATCCTCCCGGTCCTTGACCACCGCGCCCAGGGTATCTTCCGCGGTCCTGGCATCGAGATCCGGCTCGCCGAGGAAATCCAGGGTACGGGCCCAGTCGATGGTTTCCGCCACTCCCGGGGGCTTGGCCAGGTCGAGCTCACGAAGCCGCTGGACGGCAGCGACCACCTTGCGGGCCAGCGCGGCCGAGATGCCGGGCTCCCGGATCAGCACGATCTCGACCTCGCGTTCCGCGGCCGGGTAGCCGATCCAGTGGTACAGGCAGCGCCGCTTCAGCGCGTCGTGCAGCTCGCGCGTGCGGTTGGACGTGAGCACAACCAGCGGCGGAGTCTGCGCCCTGACGGTGCCGATCTCGGGGATGCTGATCTGGAAGTCGGAAAGCACCTCGAGCAGGAACGCCTCGAACTCGTCGTCGGCCCGGTCGATCTCGTCGATCAGCAGCACCGCCTGATCGCCGGCCCTGACCGCCTCCAGCAGCGGCCGTTCCAGCAGGAACTTCGGGCCGAACAGCTTGTCGACGGCGTCGGAGTCGGTTATCTGGTGCTCGGACAGCGCGCGGATATGCAGCATCTGGCGGGCGTAATCCCACTCGTACAGCGCCTGGTTGGTGTCAATGCCCTCGTAGCACTGCAGCCGGATCAGCTTCCGGCCGAAGACCGACGCGATGACCTTCGCGACCTCGGTCTTGCCGACCCCGACCTCGCCCTCGAGCAGGATGGGCCGCTTCAGTGACAGCGCCACGAACAGCGCGGTGGCCAGCCCGCGGTCAGCCAGGTAACCGCCGTGGCGCAGGGTCTCGGTCAGCTCGCCGACGGTTCCGGGGAGCTCCATTCAGAGGACGAGGTCCCGTACGCTGCCGACGGCAGGATCCAGCTTGCCCTCGCGCGCCAGCTGGGTCCGCCAGGCCAGGCGCAGGTCGCCGTCGGTGTCCTCGGCTAGGCCGTCGAAGCCCACGTCAGCCATCTTCTGGCAGGACTTGGTGGTGCCGCAGGCCTCTTCCAGGTCCTCGGCGGTCTGCCCCCGAGCGCTCCAGACCTCGCGCAGTACGTCGAGGACCTCCTCTTGCTTGCCGGCCATCCGCAGGCACCCTTCTCCCGTTCTTCCGGGCATGCTGGTCTTGTTCCGACTGTAAGTCCTGGCCGCCGGCCAGGCGACATCGGATTAAGGGTTCTCTTATCGCCGGATGCCAGAGAACATAGCATCCGGATATGGCATACGACGCCGTACTGGCCCAGCGGGTCCGTGACCAGATGCTGGCCGTGGCAGGCGTGAGCGAGAAGAAGATGTTCGGCGGCCTGGCCTTCCTCACCTCGGGCAATATGACGGTGGGCGTGCACGGCGACGACCTCATCGTCCGGGTCGATCCGGAGTCCATGGACGCCGTGCTGGCCCAGCCTGGCGTGCGGCCCTTCGACATGACCGGCCGTCCGATGCGCGGCTGGATCCTGGTCGCTAGCGAGGGCCTGTCCGACGACGAACTGGAACGGTGGATCGGCCAAGCGCGCAGCTACGTCAGCGCGCTGCCCCCCAAATAGAGCCGCCGCGCTACCGCCAGGCCCGGCCGCGTTCTACCAGTCCGCGGTTTTCCGGCTGATGGCTAGGTAAGGTGGCATCCCGATGGACGTCGACACGCTCCGGGCGCGGACTCCTGGTTGCGCCGCGCGCATTCACCTGAACAACGCTGGCGCGGCCCTGCTGGCGCAACCGACGCTGGACGCGATGACCGGCCACTTGCGCCGGGAGGCGGAGATCGGCGGGTACGAGGCCGCCGTCGCGGCGCAGGACGCCATCGCCGCCGCCTATGACGCGATCGCCGAACTGGTCGGCGGCCAGAGCCGGGAGATCGCGCTGTTCGACAACGGCACCCACGCCTGGAATGCGGCGTTCTACTCGGTCCCGCTGCGCCCGGGTGACCAGATCCTGACCGGCCGCGCCGAATACGGCAGCAACGTGCTGGCCTACTGGCAGGCGGCCCGGCGGGCCGGCGCCGAGGTGGTGGTGATACCCGACGACGAGCATGGCCAGCTGGACGTGGCCGCCCTGGAACGGATCGCGGGTGACCGGACCCGGCTCATCGGGGTCAGCCAGGTGCCCACCAGCGGCGGCCTGGTCCAGCCCGCCGCGGCGGTCGGGCGGATCGCCCGCGCCTGCGGCGCCCTGTACCTGCTAGATGCCACCCAGTCGGTCGGCCAGTTCCCGGTCGACGTGGACGAGATCGGCTGCGACATGCTCACCGGCACCGGCCGCAAGTTCCTGCGCGGCCCGCGGGGGACCGGTTTCTTGTGGGTGCGTCCCGCCGCCTTGGACCGGCTCGACCCGTTCGTCGCCGAGATCGGCTCCGCCACCTGGGACGGGCGCCAGGGCTTGACCTGGGCGCCCGGTGCCCGGAGGTTCGCCACCTGGGAACATAGCTACGTCAACGTAGTGGGCCTGGGCGCAGCGGTCCGGCAGGCCCTCGACCTGGGCCTGGAGGAGATCGGCCAGCGGTCCGCCGCGCTGGGCGCCCGGCTCCGCGGCCAGCTCGCCGGCCTGCCCGGGGTGACAACTTATGACCAGGGCCAGACTCGGTGCGCCATCGTCACGGCCAAGGTCGACGGGCTGCCGGCCGCGCAGGCTGCTCAGGCCCTGGGCCGCGCCGGGGTCAACGTCTCCACCACGGTGCCCGAGCACAACCCGCTCGACACCCGTGACGGCGGTGTCCACCCGTTGATCCGGTTCTCGCCGCACTACTACAACACCGAAGACGAAATAGATCGCGCCGCCGAGCTGGTCTCCGGTCTGACCCGCTGACCGGCCGGGGACACGCCTGGTTCCGCTGGGGATAGAGCGGCTGCCTGCGGCAAGCACCACCGTCCGTTCGGGACAATTCCTTCACCGCCGGGGCGGGCTCTAGCCTTCCAGGGCGCTGCGCATGGTGCGGAACTTCACCTGGGCCTCGGCGAGTTCGGCGGCGGGATCCGAGCCTGCGACGATGCCGCATCCGGCGAACAGCCGAGCGGAGCGGCCGGAGAGTTGCGCGCAGCGCAGCGCGATGCCCCACTCGCCGTTGCCCTCGGCATCGACCCAGCCCACAGGCCCGGCGTACCGTTCCCGGTCCATGTGCTCCAGCTCGCGGATGAGTTCCAGCGCGGCTCCGGTCGGAGTACCGCACACCGCGGCGGTGGGATGGACCGCCGCGGCCAGGGCCAGCGCCGACCTCGGCGTCCCGTCCGCGGCCAGCGTGCCCCGGACCCGCGTGCCGAGGTGCTGCAGGTTCGGTAGCTTCAGCAGAGCCGGCCGGGGTTGGCTGTACAGCTCATCGCAGAGCGGCTCGAGCGCATCGCGCATCGACG
>JASIGD010000614.1 GCA_030045295.1 Streptosporangiaceae bacterium | reverse complement strand
CGGTTGACCGTCAGGTCGCCCAGCGTCCAGGTGCCCGCGGCCGCCGCGGGGATCGCCCCTGAGGTCACCCATGAGAGTCTGCCACCCGAGGCCCCGCCTGCCCCGCCGCCTCTACGTTTCCCGACCGATCCGGGGTATTTTGTCCCATGATGCCGTCTACCTCGTCGGTCCCCAGGCCCACGCGCGCGGAGCGGCTGCCTTGACCGACGAGGTGGACGCCCCGGCCGAGCCCGGCGCGGAAGCCGCAGGACCAGTACTGTCAGATCAGCATCCGGTATCGGCGCGCGCCGGCGGCCGGTACGGGGTGCGGCGGACCCTGCTCGCCTGCCTGGCTATCGGGGTCCTGGTCAGCGTGATCGTGGTCGAGCGCCACACCCTGGCCGAGTCGCTGCACGTACTGGCCCACCTGAACTGGGCGTGGTTCCTGCTGGCCCTGGCGTCGGAGATTGTCTCGCTGTCGAGCTTCGGGCTCAGCAGGCTGCTGCTGATACGCGGCAACGGCCAGCCTGCCAGCTTCCGCTCGGTGATGGCGATCACCTACGCGGCGAACGCGCTGTCGATCTCGGTGCCGTTCGCCGGGGCCGAACTGGCCATGGTCTTCTCGTACCGCCAGTTCCGCAGGCACGGCGTGGACGCCGCGACCACCGGGTGGATGCTCGCCGTGTCGGCGATCTTCTCCACCTCCGCGCTCGCCCTGCTGCTGGTGATCGGCGCGCTGGCGGGCAACGCGTCGCTGGCCAGCGCGGCCGGGCTCTTCGGGGCGTTCATCTTCATCATCCCGGGTGCCACCGTCCTGCTCGCGCTGCGCTACGAGAACTTCCGCAAGCTCCTGCACCAGGCCATCGCCTGGCTGGTCGGCCTGTCCAGGAGCATCTTCGGCGTTCCGACCCACGGCGTTGACGGTCTGGATGAGTTCCTCGATCGCGTCGCCAGCCTGCGGCTGCCCCGGCTGGGGTACGCCGAGGTATTCGGGCTGGCCGTGCTGAATTGGGCCGCGGACTGCGGTGCCCTGGCCTGCGCGATCCGGGCCACCGGCCAGCCCGTTCCCTGGCACAGCCTGCTGCTGGTCTACGGGGCCGGAGCCGCCGTCGGCAGCACCGGAATCACGCCAGGGGGATTCGCGCTCGTCGAGCTGGCCCTGACGGCCGCGCTGACCGCCGCCGGGCTGCACAGGTCGACGGCGCTGGCCGCGGTGCTCGCGTACCGCCTGGTCAACTTCTGGATGATCCTCATCGGCGGGTGGATCTTGATGGCCCTGCTCGCCCACCGCAAGATCTCCCCCCAGGCAGGCTCCCCCGGTGCCCGGGAGCACTCCCCCGGTCACGGTGGGTAGCGTGCGTGGGCCGAGTACGCCGGCCGAGGCGGTCACGCTGGCCGACCTGGAAGCCGACCCGCACCCGGTACTGGCCAGGCTCAGGGCCGCCGCGCCGGTCTGCTGGGTGCCGGTCCTCGGCACGTGGCTGGTCACCGGTTATGACCTCGCCGTCGCGGTACTGCGGGATTGGCGGACGTTCACCGTCGATGACCCGCGGTTCTCTACGGCCAAGGTGGTCGGCCCGAGCATGCTCTCGCTGGACGGCGGGCAGCACGCACGCCACCGGGACCCTTTCAACCGGCCCTTCCGGCATGACGAGATCCACGCCCGGTTCGCCTCGTTCACCAGCGCCGAGGCTGACCGCCTGGTATCGGCGATTCGCCCGCAGGGCCAGGCCGAGCTCCGCCGGACCGTCGCCGGGCCGCTGGCGGTCGCCGTCATGGCGGAAGCGCTCGGCCTCGGGCGAACCGACCCGGCGCGAATCCTCAGGTGGTACGACGGGATCGTGGCCGCCGTCCAGGCCGAGGCGGCGGCCAGCGCGCCTCCTGAAGGCCGCGCCCCGAATGCCGGCGGCGGCCGGGACCGCACCGCGGCAGCGGGCACGGCGGCCTTCGCCGAGCTCGCGGCCAAGCTGCGCGAGATCATCGCGGCACCGCGGGGCACCTGCGTGCTGGCCGAGGCGACCGGGCCGCTGACCGCGGACGAGGCGATCTCGGACGCGGCGGTCCTGATGTTCGGCGGCATCGAGACGACCGAAGGCATGATCGCCAACGCCGCCTGGCACCTGCTGTCACACCCGCGCGAGGTGGACCTGGTCCGCGCCGATCCGGGCCTGATACCCGCGGTGATCGAGGAGTCGCTCCGGCTCGAGCCCGCCGCGGCGGTCGTCGACCGGTACGCGACCAGGGACGCGCGGCTCGGCGGCGCCAGCGTCCGGGCGGGCGATCAGGTGACGGTGTCCATCGCCGGGGCGAACCGGGACCCGGCGGTCTTCGCCGGTCCCGACCGGTTCGACCTGCGGCGCCCGAACGCGGCCCGGCACCTGGCCTTCGCGCGCGGCCCGCATTTCTGCCTCGGCGCGCACCTGGCTCGCCTGGAAGCGCGCACGGCCGTCGAAACGCTGCTAGCCGGGCTCCCCCGGCTGCGCCTCGACCCGAGCTCCCCCAGCGCGCCGCGAGGCCTGGTCTTCCGCAAACCACCCGGTCTGTCTGTGCTCTGGACGGCGGCCTCCTATCCTGGTTGAGGTCAGGCCGCCCGGGTACGCGATGCCGCGACCTGAACCCGAAATCCGGAGGAGACGCGAATGTCGGAGCAAGACCCCGATGAGCCCGCTGAGTTCGCTGACGAATTTGCCGAGCGGTTTCACCGGAACCGCAGGTTGCACGGCGGCGAGATAGACCGCCTGGACGACGACGAGCTCGCCCGGCTCACCGAGGAAGAGCGCGTCGCCGCCGGGATCGACCCGTTCGATCCCGACGAGGTGCCGCCGGCCACGGACACGCCCCCGCTGACCGACGACATCACCCAGACCGGGGTGTACCAGGAGGAACGGGCCGAGGTCGAGCGCGAGCTCGACAAGGGCGAACTGCACGCCGTCGACGAGGACCATCCGTTCCCGCCCACCCGGTACGAGTGACCGGGCCGGGGGCCGCCGCCGGCTGCCGGCTCGGCTACCTGCGGCGGCGCGGTTGCTCAGCTCGCGCGGTCAGCGGCACGCTGGCCTCGGTCGTGTACACCAGGAACGTCAGGGATTCCTGGAAGTACAGCTGCACCTGGTCCGCGTCGTGGGACAGGTACCCGATCGACAGGTCCTGGCCGAGCCGCAGCTCGTAGTCGCCGCCCCGGCCGGTCAGCACGAACGCCCCGTCGATGGCCGGGGCCCAGATGATCTCCCCGTCCACGACCCGGGCCAGGTGGTCCCGGATCGGGTAGCCGTGGTCTGAGGTCTCGTTCACCGCCGTGTACGCGTCGGCGGACAGCAGCAGGTTGTAGGGGCCGTTGACGCCGGCCAGCCTTAGCGAGCTCACCGCCTGGCTGGCGACGTCCGGGTAGTCCAGGACCTCGGCGGGCAGCGACAGCGACGGGTTGGACGAACTCTGCCTGACCCCGGTGACGCCGGCCGCGGCGTACCCCTCGAAGATCGCCCGGTCCTCGGCGAAGGCGATCTGCTTGGCGGCGTCCTTGACCGGCTGCCAGTTCGAGTCGAGCGCGCCGCGCTCCACGTCGTCGACGTCCTGGCGGTCCAGCGTGAACGGCACTCTCAGTTCCACTAGCGCCTGCGCCGTGCGGAGCCTGGCCCTAACCCCGTCCGCGGGCGGGTCGATCGGGCTGGTGTGGCCGGTGCCGACGCTGGCCAGCGCCGTGCCTTCGGGCCCCTTGACGTCGACCACCCGGCGCCCGGCGATGTGCCGCTCGAACGTGCGGCGCGCCTCCTCCTCGATGCTCGCCCAGGCCTCGTCGGTGACCGGAGCCAGTTCGCGGTACAGGTTGTTCATGGAATGCTCCTCTTCAGGCTGCCGATGCCCAGGGAACCAGTGCCCGGGGAAACGGTGTCCGCCGGCCCGGCCGCCTGCTCGGCAGCAGGCGTGCCGGAGGCGCCCGGCGGATCCGGAAGGTCGTCGAGGAAGTCCGCCGACGGCGCGAAGAACAGCCCGCCGGTGACCGCCGTGGAGAAATCGAGGATGTGGTCCGTGTTACCAGGCGGGCTGCCGATGAACATGTTGACCAGCATCTGCTCGGTCACGCTCGGCGTGGCCGAGTAGGCGATGTAGTACGTGCCGAACTCCTCTCGGCCGAGATCCCCGAAGGGCATGTTGGCCCGCAGGATCTGGCGCTGGACGCCGTCGGCGCCGACGATGGTGTTCACGGCGACGTGGGAGTTGACGGGCTTGATCTCGTCGGGCATCTCGATGTCGTCCAGCTTGGACCGCCCGATCACCCGCTCCTGCTCCTCGGTGGGCAGGGCATTCCACGCCTTCATGTCGTGCAGGTACTTCTGCACGATGACGTAGCTGCCGCCGGCGAAGTCGGGGTCCGCGGCGCCGGTCAGAGCCGACGCGCCGGCCGCGCCGCCGACCGGGTTCTCGGTCCCGTCCACGAAGCCGAGCAGGTCGCGGTCGTCGAAGAACCGGAACCCGTGCACCTCATCGGCCACCGTCACCGCCCCGGCCAGCCGGTCCATCACCTGGGACGCGAACTCGAAGCACAGGTCCATCCGCTCATGCCGGATGTGGAGGAGCAGGTCCCCGGGAGTAGCGGGGGCGCGGTGCCTGGCCCCGGACAGTTCCCGGAACGGGTGCAGCTCGGCCGGGCGCGGGCCCGCGAACAGGCGGTCCCAGGCCTGTGAGCCCACCGCGGCCACGCAGGCGAGCCCGGAAACCGGAGAGCGGAAGCCGACGGCTCGCTCCAGGCTGGTCCAGTCGCTCAGCAGGTCCCGGCAGGCTGCCTCGCCGCCCGGACTGATGGTCAGCACCAAGAAGATCGCGGCCGCGGTGAGCGGGGTCAGCACTGGCTGCGGCTCGGGCGGAAGCTGCGGGACCGGCGGGAATTGCGACAGTTCGGTCACTGGACCGCTCACTCCTTCCGCTGGTACCAAGCCTTCCACCGGACAGGTTAGCGATACGGACTTTCCTCGGTGCGCCCGGGATCACAGAACCGGGGACACGAAACACGCGCCACGGCAGGTTCGGGCCGGCGGGGGCGTGACCGGGGCCGGGGGGCGAGCACCGCGGTCCGTTCGGAAGACAGTCTTTTGTAACCCGCCGGCGCCTGCGCGCAGCCGCATCGCGGCAGGCCTGGCCGCTGCGGGGCGTCACTAGACTGGGCCTTCATGAGCATCGAGCCGCGCGTGGAGCCCCCCGAACCGCCGTCCGCCAAGCAGGTGCCCAGCGAGCGCAGCCATCACGGCGACACGGTCATCGACGAGTACGCCTGGCTCGCCGATTCCGGCGACCCGGACACGATCGCCTACCTCAACGCCGAGAATGCCTACACCGAGGCGGTCACCGCGGGCCTTATCCCGCTCCAGGACGAGATCTTCGCCGAGATTAAGGCGCGGACGCAGCAGGCCGACATGTCGGTCCCGGTGCGCAAGGGCGGCTGGTGGTACTACTCGCGGACGGTCGAGGGCGCGCAGTACGCGGTGCGCTGCCGCCGCGCGGTCCGGCCCGGGGAGGTCATCCCGCCCGCCGCCGCGGACGGCCAGCCGCTCGACGGGGAGGAAGTGCTGCTCGACGGGAACGAGCTGGCGGCAGGCTCCGATTACTTCGCCCTCGGCACGTACCAGCCGAGCCCGGATCAGCGCTGGCTCGCTTATTCCACGGACTTCACCGGCGGGGAGCGGTACACGATCAGGATCAAAGACCTGGCCACCGGCGCCTTGCTGGCGGACCAGGTCCCGGACACCTACGGCGACTGCGCGTGGTCCCTGGACGGCTCGGCGCTGTTCTACGTCACCGTCGACCTGGCCTGGCGCCCCTACCGGGTCTGGCGGCACCGCATCGGCACCCCCGCCGCCGACGACACGATCGTGTTCGAGGAGCCCGACGAGCGCTTCCACGCCTACGTCAGCCTGACCCGCAGCGAGCGCCTCCTGCTCATCACGTCCGTCAGCGTGCTGACCAGCGAGGTGTGGCTGCTGGACGCGTCGACGCCGGACGCCGCGTTTACCGTGGTGGCGCCCCGCAGGCAGGGCGTCGACTATCAAGTGGACCACGCCGGGGACCGGCTGCTCATCCTGCACAACCGGGACGCGGACAACTTCGAGATCGCCAGCGCTCCGCTGGCCGATCCGGGCCGGTGGACCCCGCTGGTCCCGCACCGGGCCGATACCCGGCTGCTGGGCCTGGCGGCGTTCGCGGACTACACCATGGTGCACTTCCGGCGCGACGGGCTGACCGGGCTCAGGATCCTGCGCCGCGGCGGCGAGCATGAGATCGCCTTCCCCGAGCCGGTCTACCGGGTCGGGCCGGGGCCGAACCCCGACTTCCAGGCCACCCGGTTCCGGCTGTCGTATACCTCGCTGGTGACGCCGGACTCGGTCTACGACTGCGACATGGCCACCGGCGGGCTGACCTTGCTCAAGCGCCAGCCGGTTCTTCCGTCGCCCGCGGGCGTGCCCTACCGGCCCGAGGACTACCAGGAGCACCGGGAATGGGCGGTGGCGAGCGACGGCACGCGGATTCCCGTCTCGCTGGTCTGCCGCAAGGACACCCCGCGCGACCGCAGCGCGCCCTGCCTGCTGAACGGCTACGGCAGCTACGAGGCCTCGAGGGACCCGGGCTTCTCCGTTCCCGTGCTCTCGCTGCTCGACCGGGGTTTCGTCTACGCGATCGCGCACGTCAGGGGCGGCGGGGAGATGGGCCGGTCCTGGTACACCGACGGGAAGCTGCTGCGCAAGATGAACACGTTCACCGACTTCATCGCCTGCGCGGAGCACCTGGTCCGCGAGGGGTGGACGTCCCGGGAGCGGCTGGTCGCGCGGGGCGGCTCAGCGGGCGGCCTGCTGATGGGCGCGGTGGCGAACATGTCGCCGGAGTCCTTCGCCGGCATCGTGGCCAACGTGCCGTTCGTCGACGCGCTGAACTCGATCCTGGACCCGTCGCTGCCGCTGACCGTAACCGAATGGGAAGAGTGGGGCGACCCGCTGCATGACCCGCAGGTCTACGCGTACATGAAGTCGTACTCGCCGTACGAGAACGTCACCGGGCAGGCCTACCCGCCGATCTTCGCCCTCGGCGGGCTGAACGACACCCGGGTGCGATTCCACGAGCCCGCCAAGTGGATGGCCCGGCTGCGGGCCACCGCCAAGGGCGGGCCGTTCCTGCTCAAGATCCAGATGGGGGCGGGCCACGGAGGCCGCAGCGGCCGGTACGACGCCTGGCGCGAGGAAGCCCTGGTCCTGGCCTGGATCGTGCAGACGGCCAGAGCGGGCGGTTCCGCCTTATCGTGGACACAAACCCCCGGGATTCGCGGGGTAACTGTCCACGGTCTTCTGCGGCCGGGCGCTACACGGTCTTCTGCGGCCGGGCGCTACTGGTCGAACAGGGCGCTGACCGACTCGCCGTTGTGGATGCGGTTGATCGCCTCGGCCAGCGCGGGGGCCACCGACAGCACGTGCAGCTTCGGGTGGTCCTCCGGGACCGGGGCCGTGTTGGTGCACACCACCTCGGTCACGTCCGCGGCGGCCAGCTTGTCCAGCGCGTTGTCGGCGAACAGGCCGTGCGTGCAGGCCACGGCCACCGAGCGCGCTTCCTGCTCGTGCAGCCGGTCGAGTAGTTCGAACACGGTGGTGCCGCGGGAGATCTCGTCGTCCAGGATGATCACGTCCCGGCCGGACACGTCCCCGATGATGGCGGTGATCCGCACCTCGGTGTCGCTGATCCGCTCCTTCGCGCCCGCGGCGACCGGCAGTCCGAGCCTGCGGGCGAACGCGGCCGCGCTCTTGGCGTAGCCCAGGTCGGGCGAGACCACGACGGTGCCGGACAGGTCCCGGCCGCCGAAGTAGCTCGCGAGCTCGCGCAGCGCGTGCAGGTGATCGACCGGCACCGAGAAGAACCCGTGCACCTGCGGCGAGTGCAGGTTCAGCGTGAGGACCCGGTTGACGCCTGCGGTGACCAGCAGGTCGGCGACGAGCCGGGCGCCGATGGAAATCCTCGGCTTGTCCTTCTTGTCCGACCGGGCGTACGCGTAGTGCGGTATCACCGCGGTCACCCGCGCGGCGGACGCGCCGCGGGCCGCGTCGGTCATCAACAGCAGCTCGACCAGGTGCTCCTGCACCGGGCGGACCAGCGGCTGGATGATGAACACGTCCCGCTCCCGGCAGTTGGCCTGCAGCTGGACCTCCAGGCAGTCGTTCGCGAACCGCTCCAGCAGCACCGGCTGCTGCGGCACGCCCAAGAACGCGCAGATCTCGGCGGTCAGCGCGGGGTGAGCGCTGCCGCCGAACACCGCGATCTCACGCAACTGCGGATCCCTCGCGGACCGGCCGGCCCGGCTCGGCGGCGGGGCGGCCGGGATTGTAGGGCGGCAGGCCCAGGCGCTCCCTGATCGCCTGCTGGACGACCTCGGCCCCGGGCCGCGCGTCGACGCTGATGACGTACTCCTTGCGCCGGAACAGGTCCAGCACCGGGTTCGTCTTCTCGTGATAATCCCGCAGCCTGACCGCCAGCGCCTCCTCGGTGTCGTCCTCCCTGGTGACCAGCTCTCCGCCGCACGCGTCGCACCGCCCGGGGACCGCGGGGCTGCTGTCGATCAGGTTGTAGTTGATCCCGCAGCCCGCGCACATCCTGCGGTTGAGGACCCGCCGGCGGACCTCGCTGTCGGGCAGGTCGAGCTCGATGACGCCGTCGATGTCGTAGCTCTCCAGGAAGAACTCGGCCTGCCGCCGGTTCCGCGGGAACCCGTCGATGATGAAGCCGTAGTTCCAGTCGTGCCCGGTCAGCCGCTCGCGGACCACCGACTCCACCAGGTCATCCCCCACCAGCTCCCCGGCCGCCATCACCCGCCGGACCTGCGCGCCTATCTTGGTGTGGTTCTGCACGTTCCAGCGGAAGATGTCACCCACGCTGATGTGCACCAGATCCAGCTCGGTCGCCAGCATGTGGCTCTGCGTGCCCTTGCCGCTGCCCTGCACTCCCATAATCACGTATTTGCGCATGTCATCAGCCTGGCATACCGCGCGGCTTCGTGCCCGGTCAGGGCTGCCCGTGCTCGGCGTGGCGAAAGCGGGAGCCGGGCGCGGGGAGCCCGAGCTTGCGTTCGCAGGCCCGCCGCATCCCGCTGCTGACCAGCGGGCGCAGCTGCGGCCAGTCGTCGCGCAACCGCCACGGGTTGAGGAAGCGGGTCACCTCGTTCCGCCGTCCCTGGCTGAGCACGATGCTGTACATGAGCAGCCTGCGCCGCTCGTTGCCGATGTCAAACTCCCGCGCCCCGTGCCAGCTCAGGTGGACCGGCAGCACGACGGTGCCCTGCCATGGGCCGTGCAGGTCGTCAAGCCGGCCGGGCAGCCGCCCCGCTTCACGCGAGAAGCCGGCGAACAGACCCATGAGAGAATTATGGAGGCAGCCTGGCCACAGGGAACCGTTCACCCGAACGCGAAGATTCCTCAGCGCGGGGGCCGGCAGCCTCCCTGGTACTTCCGCGGCAGCGCTAGTCTCATGGCATGGAGAACACTGGCCCCGCGGACGGCGCGATGCCCGCGGAGCGACCTGAGCGCCCCGAGCCCTCAGGCCCGGTGTGGGGCTTCCTTTTCAAGCCCCGCTGGCTGGGGTGGCATCTGCTCATGGTGGTCTCCTTCTTTGGCATGCTCTGGCTCGGTGACTGGCAGTTCCACCGCGCGCTCTCTGGTAACGGCCTGAGCTGGGCATACACGTTTGAGTGGCCGCTGTTCGCCTGTTTCGCCGTGGTCTTCTGGGCCAGGACGATCAGGGACGAGTTCCGGGAAAAGCGCGGCGCACAGCCCGAACCCGACGGCAGCCGGGAGGATCTCCCCCTCGGCGTCGGGTCCGTGCAGGCGAGCACCGCCGCACCCGCGGACGAGGAAGACACGGAGCTCAGCGCCTACAACGCATACCTGGCGCGGCTCAACTCGGAGGCCAAGCGCCACGGCGGGTGGCACGGGCTGCGATAAGTAGTTACAGCGACGATCGGGAGATGAGACCGTGAAGGCAGCGGTGCTCCGGTACCGGGTAATGGCCTACATAACCGGCGTGGTGCTGATTATCTTGTGCTTCGTCGGCATCCCGCTGCAGATAGCGGGCAAGCCGGCCGTGGCCAACTACGTCGGCGTCACGCACGGCATCCTCTACATCATCTACCTGGTGAATGCGTGGATCCTGTCCAGGATGCTCAAGCTGGCGACCAAGCCGACCGTGATCATGCTGCTGGCCGGCACGGTCCCGGTCATGACGTTCATCGTCGAGCGGTGGGTCACCCGCCGGTTCATCAACCCCGCGCTGGCCGCCCAGGCCCAGGCCGCCGAGCCCGTGAGCCGTGAACGAGCCTCGTGACCCAGGCCCGGCGAGCGAGCGCTGCGCCCGGCAGCGAGCATTACTTCTCGGCGCAGCCGCGGGCTCCGCACCGCCCTGGCCGGGTGCGGGTGGTGCTGCCCGATGTCTACCTGGAGCTGGCCACGGACGCCGGGGTCTTCTCCCCCGGGCGGCTCGACCCGGGCACCCGCCTGCTGCTCGAGGCCTCCCCCGCCCCGCCGGCCTCGGGCGACCTGCTCGATCTCGGCTGCGGCTACGGCCCGATCGCCTGCGTGCTGGCGGCGCGCTCGCCCGGAGCCGTCGTGTGGGCGGTCGACGTCAACGAGCGGGCCCTCTCGCTGTGCGCGCAGAACGCGGCGGCGGCCGGCCTGACCAACGTGCGCAGCGTGACCCCCGACGACCCGTCGGTTCCCGCCCGGCTGGCCGGGATATGGTCCAACCCGCCGGTCCGCATCGGCAAGACGGCCCTGCACGAGCTGCTCAGCGGATGGCTCGACCGGCTCAGCCGCGACGAGCCCGGCGGTCAGGCGTACCTGGTGGCCGCGCGCAACCTGGGCGCCGACTCGCTGTACCGCTGGCTGGCCGGGCAGGGCTGGCCCGTGACGCGTCTGGCCGCACGAAGCGGCTACCGCCTGTTCCAGGTCCATTCTTTGCCCGAACGGCCCGTGGTGACTCCCCCGTGACGGTGCGTCCTCAGGGTGGACGACCCCGCTCGGACACCCCCCGCCCGCCGGGGGCTGCCCGCCCCCCGTCCCCCCCGCCCCCCAGGCAGCTGCGCCCCACCGAGGTCAAGCGGCTGAACCGCGAGTGGCGCCGCGCCTGTCAGGCCCGGCTGGCGCTGCTGCTGGACTCGGTCAGCCAGCCGTTCAACGTCGGCTCCATCGTCCGCTCCGCCGCCGCGTTCGGGGCCGAGCACCTGTGGCTGTGCGGCGGCACCGCGCCGCTGTCGCACCCGGGGGTCGGCAAGACGGCGCTCGGCACCCAGCGCCTGGTCCAGGCGTCCTCCGAGCCGAACCCGGTGACCGCGGCCAAGGCGGCGGCGGCCATGGGCCTGCGGGTGGTCGTCGTCGAGTTGGCGTCAGGCGCCGTCCCGCTGCACGAGGCGCCGCTGGACGGCGACGTCTGCCTCGCCGTCGGCAACGAGGATCACGGCTGCTCGCCGGCGCTGCTCGCCATCGCCGACGCGGTCGCGTATATCCCGCTGCCCGGCCGGGTCGGGTCGCTCAACGTCGCGGTGGCCGCGGCCGTCGCGCTGGCGGAGGCGCGCCGCCGGGCCTGGACCGAACCGGGCAGCACCGGTCCCTGACCGGATAATCCGCCGGACACCTGCAGTTCATCGGGTCAGCGCCTGCGGCGGGCATACTAGCGATCGTGCGAGTGCCGTTCCTCGATTACCCGCGCCCGATCGCCTTCGCGCACCGCGGCGGCGGGGCTCACGCGCCGGAGAACTCATGGACCGCGTTCGAGCACGCGGTCAAGCTGGGGTACGCGTACCTCGAGACCGACGCCCGGGCGACCTCGGACGGGATGCTGGTGGCGTTCCACGACCGGACACTGGACCGGGTAACCGACGCGTCCGGCCCGGTCAGCGCGCTGCCGTACCGCGACGTCGCCGCCCTGCGCGTCGCGGGCTCGGAGCCGATACCGCTCATCGAGGACCTGCTCGGCACCTGGCCGGACGCGCGGTTCAACATTGACCTGAAGGACGAGCCGGGGATCCCCCTGCTGCCTGGCGTGCTGCGCCGCACCGGCGCGTGGGACCGGGTCTGCGTGACCTCGTTTTCCGGCCGCAGGCTCCGCGCCGCACGCAAGCTGCTCGACCGGCCGGTATGCATGACCACCTCGCCGTCCGTGATCGCCGCCGTCCGGTACGTGACAGGCACCGCGTCGGGCCGGTCGCAGGCCCGGATGGCCCACCGCCTGTCACGGCTGAACGTGCACTGCGCCCAGGTCCCGGGCCGGGTCGCCACCGCGGCGTTCGTGCGCCGGGCGCACGCCCTCGGCCTGGACGTTCACGTCTGGACCATCAACGACCGGGCTGAGATGAACCGCTTCCTTGATCTCGGCGCCGACGGCATCATGACCGACGACATCGTGACGCTGCGCGACGTGCTGATCGAGCGCGATCAGTGGCACCCCCGGGGTTCCTAGCCGGTTCCCTACCCGGTTCCCAGGCCCGCGAGGGGCGCTAGCTGCGTACACGATGCCCGGCAAAGGGCCGATAGCTGCGAACTTTCGCAAAAAAACGATTGGGTAACGTGCGCAGGGGGAATCTTGTCCGGGTATTCAGTGTTGCCAACTAAGACCGCTGATCGCCTGGGAGGCAGCAACCAATGGCCGAACGCGCACTTCGCGGCACCCGGCTCGGTGCGACGAGCTACGAGAACGACAGGAATACCGACCTGGCACCGCGTCAGGACGTCGCTTTCGATTGCCCGAACGGGCACCACTTTAGCGTGCCTTTCGCGGCCGAGGCGGAACTTCCTGCCACGTGGGAGTGCCGTGTCTGTGGCGCGGTCGCCATCGCAGCCACCGGCGAGTCCCCGTCCCCCAAGAAGGCGAAGCCGCCGCGCAGTCACTGGGACATGCTCATGGAGCGGCGCACGGTCGAGGATCTCGAGGCGGTGCTCGCCGAGCGGCTCGAGGTCATCAGGGAACGCCGCAGCGCCGAGGGCGGACGCGACCTGGGCACGAGCCGCGCGCACCGCAGGAGCGCGTAGCCACCCCCCCGGGGTTCAGCTGGCCCTGCGGGACCTGAGCTGGCGGAGCCGCCTGGCCGCGCCCCACTGCGCGACCCGCCAGAATGCCTCCAAGATGATGCCGTTGCTCATCTTGCTGGCGCCGTGCTCCCGTTCCACGAACGTGATCGGTATCTCGACGATCCTCAGGCCGGCCTCCGCGACCCGCAGCGTCAGGTCGATCTGGAAGCAGTACCCGGCCGACTGGACCTGGCTGAGGCTGATCGTGCGCAGGGTGGAGGCCCGGTAGGCGCGGAACCCCGCGGTCGCGTCGCGGACGCTGAGACCGAGCATGAGCCTGGTGTAGACGTTGGCGCCGCGGGAGAGCACCTCGCGGGATTTAGGCCAGTTGACCACCTTGCCGCCGCGCGTCCACCGGGATCCGATGGCGAGGTCCGCGCGGGCCAGCGCGCCGACCAAGCTGGGCAGGTACTCGGGCTGGTGCGAGCCGTCCGCGTCCATCTCCACGATCACGTCGTAACCGTGCTCGAGCGCCCAGCTGAACCCGGCCACGTACGCCTTGCCCAGGCCCGCCTTCTCCGTCCGGTGCATGACCTGGACATACGGATCGGCCTCGGCCAGCTTGTCCGCGATGTCACCGGTGCCGTCGGGGCTGTTGTCGTCGACGATCAGCAGGTCAGCCTCTGGCAGCGCCGCCCTGGCCCGGCCCGCGAGGGTTTCCAGGTTCTGCCGTTCGTTGTACGTGGGCATGATGATGACGCTCTGCGCGGCTGGCCGGTCAGCGGGTGGATGTGGCTCTGTCACTACCTTTGCCTATCGCTGCGTTGGTTAACAGGCGGGAAACCTCGCGAACGGTGCACGCCATGATATCCCCGTCATCACGCTTCCCTGACAAGCAAACATGCGTCCCCGGAGCGTTCCGGCAGATGGCCACCTGTCCCCGGCGGCAGCGAACCGGTCCCGATTCAGGCTCGACCGGCTGACCCCGCCCTGCCCCGCGTGGTGCATCATGCCCGCGCCAGGCTGTCCGCCCTCGTCTGTCGCTTTTGTCCAGCCGGCCGGGACATTTTTGTCGGGCAGCAGCAAAAATATGCCGGCGTTGCCCTCATGCGCGCCGTACTTTCGGGGTATGGATCACCCCACTTGGCGTCACGTGACCCTCTCCACCCTGCTTCCGCGGCCGACGCCGCACTCCCCTGGAGGTGATGCGAATGGATGGCAGCGCCGACCGTTTCCTCGAACTAATCCACCAACTCGAGGACTTTACTCACTCGATCACCCCTGACCAGGCACACGCCGAGTTCGACGAGACAACCCTGCAGCTCTTCTGGATGCGGTGGCCGCAGCTGTCCGGGTGGGCAGGATCCCTGTGGCGGATGCTGTCCGAGGAGCTAGCCGGGCCCGCCGCCCCGCACGACGACTCAGAGCTGTTCGAGATCGGCGAAAGTGGCTGAGGACGGCCGCCGGGTCTTCACGGTCGGCGAGGTGATGCATACGCGGGTGGTGCTGACCAGCCCGGAAAGCCCCATGGCGGAAGCCGCCGCCCAGATGGTACGCGAGAGAGTGGGCTCGGCCCTCGTCATGCAGGGATCCTTCCTGGTCGGCATCCTCACCGAGCGCGATATCCTCAGGGCCGCGGCATCCGGGACCGACCTGACTACCGTGCAGGTCTCGGCGTGGATGACCAAGGACCCGCAGTCCGCCGGGCCGGACACGACGGTCGAGGACGCGGCCCAGATAATGCTCTTGAACGGCTTCCGCCATCTCCCCATCCTGGAAGGACGGCAGGTACGCGGCGTCGTTAGCCTCCGCGACCTGTTCGCGGCCAGGATCAGCCGTCCCCCTCAGCAGCGCGGCGCGGCCCAGTAACCGGCAAATCGCCGTGGTGACGCACCTGGCCACGACGTAGACCGGGACCCGGCCCGCGCCGGGCCTGCTCTTGCTCCACTGCTCCGACGGCGCCGGCTCGGTCATCTGATCCAGCCAGAGGCCGTGCCGGCGGAACGTGTTGACGTAGGTGGACAGCATGCGGTGATTGGCGCCGACCTGGCGGCGCAGCGGGGACCGTGCGGCGTCCGCGGTCCACCAGCCCTCGTCGTAGTACCGAGAGGTCGCCGGCCAGGAGCCGGCGACGTCGGTCACGCCGGGGAAGCACGGGTGCAGGATCGAGAACACGAAGCGTCCGGCGGGCTTCAGCGCGGCGCTGACGGCGGCGACGGCCCCGTCGAGGTCATCTATCTCCGATAGGCCGAAGTGACAGGTCACCGCGTCGTACACCGCCGGGTCCAGCCCGCCCGGGTCCAGCCCGCCCGGGGACGCCACGTCGGCGCGGAGGTAGCGGATGCCAAGCGGGTCCGCTCGCTCGGCCTCCAGGGCCTTGCCGATCAGCGCCGCGGAGATGTCGACGCCCGTCACGTTCGCGCCCCGCCTGGCCAGCTCCCGCGTGAGGCGGCCGTGCCCGCAGGCGACGTCGAGGACGCGCAGCCCGGCGGGCGGCCCGAGCAGATCGAGCAGGGCCGCGGAGACCGGGTCATCCACCTCGTTGAAGGCGGTGGCGTAAAAGTCGGCGACGGTGTCGTACCGCGCTTCAGCCATGCTCACACTGTATGGCCGTCCCGCACGGACCTCGTGGCGGGCGGAGGAGTCAAAGGCGCAGGCGGCGGGTCACGACGCCCTCGCCGATATCGCTCCCGAGCCAGAGGCTGAAGTGAGTGCCGACGTCGAGGTAATCGGTAACGTCGTCGCCGACGACCCGCAGCGTGACCATGATCTGCGGCTTCCTGGACCCGAACGGCATTTCGTCCTCGCCGTCGACCAGCGCGCTGAAGACCTGGCTGCGGTGGGTTTCGCTGTTTTTGGCGCGCAGCACCATGCGATGCGACCCGGAACCGAGCTGCTCGCGTGAACCGCCGTCCTGGTCCCGGTAGGGCGTAACCAGGGCCTGGAACTTGTACTGCTTCATGTTCGCCACCACCGATCACTCACGCAAATCGTAACCTACGAGCCCAGGAACTGTGGGGCATCGCGCACGGGCTCCGAGGGCCGAATTCTGCGGCCATCGATATCTATATCGTGTCACGATACGCGTTAATGACGTAGTGCGGATACGTTCCGGGTCCCGAAACGAGTAAACGAACGTGAAGCGATGCAGGTTCCAGGCCCTGGTCACGTTCTACCCGGTGCGGCTGCGGGACTCACCCGGAGATGCCCGGCCGCCTGCCGGCCCCGGGCCCGGGGAACTTGCGCCCGCGGGGTGGGAATCATCAGCGCCGTCGTGCCGGGTCATGAGCTCGTTCAAGACGGTCGCAAGTTCATGCAGGCGGTCCAGGTGCGCCCGGGTCAGCTTCCGCAGTATGCGATCCCCCGTCCTGGTCAGGCGGACACGGACGACGCGGCCATCGTCGTCGTCCGACACCCGCTCCACCAGCCCGGCAGCCGCGGCGCGGTCGACCAGCTCCACCGCGCTGTGCGGCCGCAGAAGCAGGTAACCAGCCAGATCGCCCACCGTCGGCGGCCTGTCCCCCGGATGTCCCTTGATCGCCACCAGCAGCTGATGCTGCACGTGGGTAAGGCCCTCGGCCCGAGCCTGGTCCTCGCTCCATCGCTGGAAGCGCCGCAGGGTGACGCGGAACTCCAGCAGTCGCTCGAAGTCCCGCTGGGTTAGCGGAGCCATATCACCATCCGGGCCTGCCTGGGACATTGACGTCCGTGCAACATTTCCCGCCGGACACTATATCGTGCGGCGACGATACCGTTTCCCAGCGTCAAAAGCGCGCTGGCCAGGCCGCGCGCCTAGCTGGCCGCGGGCACCACGACGGTGCCGGAGGCGGTGACGGCGATGATGGGCTCGCCGAGCACCGAGGCCGCCGAGGCGCCTCGCGCCGGGTCGGCGCGGCACACGACCCGCGCCTCGAAGGCGAGCCGCCGGCTGCGCCGCCCGACCGCGGTGACCGTGGCCGTCGCCTCGATGACGTCCCCGGCCAGCACCGACGCGCGGAACTGCACGTCGGAGTAGGACGCGAACAGGCCCTCGTCACCGTCGGCCCGGATGCAGACCTCCGTTGCCACGTCACCGAACAACCCGAGCACGTAAGCGCCATCCACCAGGTTCCCCCCGTAGTGGGCGTCTCCGTACTTCACGTACCTGCGGTGCGTCACGGACAGGCCGAACGGGCTGCCGCCGTTCACGCGGCACCCCTCTGCGGAGCTTGCGGGGCGAGCGCGTGGGCCAGGTAGCTGGCCACCTCGCGCGGCGTGGTGCCGCGGCCGAAGACCTTGTCCACGCCGAGGTCGCGTGCGGCGTTCGGGTCGAACCGCGGCCCGCCGACCACCAGCAGCGGCCGGCGCTCGCCGAGCTCACGCCGGAACGCCCCGGCCATCTCCCGGGTGTTCGACAGGTGGGCGTCACGCTGGGTGACCACCTGGCTGACCAGGACCGCGTCGGCGTGCTCGGCCGCGGCCCGGGCGACCAGGTCCGCGACGCTGACCTGCGAGCCCATGTTCACCACGCGGATCTCCCGGTAGTACTCCAGCCCCTTTTCCCCCGCATGCCCCTTCACGTTCAGGATCGCGTCGATGCCGACCGTGTGCGCGTCGGTGCCGATGCACGCGCCCACCACGACCAGCTTGCGGCCGAGCGCCGAACGGATCCGCAGGTTCACTTCCGCCGCCGGGAGCACGGGGAACTCGCGCTCGGCCACCGTCACGGCCGACAAGTCGACCACGTGGCCGACCCGCCCGTAGACGATGAAGAAGGTGAAGTCGGGTCCCATCCCCTTGGCGTGCACGACCATCGCCGGGTCCAGGCCCATCTTGGCCGCGAGCTGCAGCGCGGCGCCCTCGGCCCGGGCGCGCTCGGCCTCATCGCCGAACGGCACGGGCAGCGTGAACGACAGCTGCACCCGCCCGTCGCCGGTGGTGTCGCCGTACGGCCGCACCACCCCTACTCTCCCGGTCGGGCTCATCTGGTCACCTCCACAGGCCGCGCCGATTCCCGACCGGCCTCCAGCAGCTCGGCCGCGGGGTTGTAGTAGCCCTCGGCGCGCTCGACCACTCCGTCCAGGCCCCGGCCGCCGCCGGGAGGGCGCTTCGTCACCCCGAACGTGCCCTCCGCGATCGCGTTCAGCAGTCCCTGCGAGCCGATCGTACGCAGCAGGTCGACGGCCTCGCCGAGGACCTGCCGGGCCCGCTGGGCGACCAAGCCGTCCGGCTCCGGCCGGAACGAGGCGCCGAGCCGCCCGGCCGCGCGGCGCACGTAGCGGACGTTCTCCAGGGCCAGATCACGGTCGGACAGGAACGGGGTGTGGATGCCCTCGGTCATCATCCCGATGAGCAGGATGGACTGGTCCGTCATCACCCCGCACAGGTTGAAGAACGCGTCCAGCAGGTATCCGGCGAATACGTTGCCGGTCATGTGCTTGGTCGGCGGCATGTACTTCAGCGGCGCGTCCGGGAACAGCTCCCTGATCAGCTGCGCGTGAGCCAGCTCGAGCAGGAACGAGTCCGGCAGCTCGGGGTTGATCTCGAACGCGTGCCCCAGCCCGAGCTGGCCGTCGGCGAGCCCCGCCTCGCGGCCGAAGAACTCGTTCAGCAGCTGCGACACGACCACGGTGTGCGCCGCGTCCACCGCGTCGGCGGTGGTCAGGTAGTTGTCCTCGCCGGTGTTGATGACGATGCCCGCCCGCGCGTGCACCTGCCGCGAGAACCGCTGGTCGATGAAGGTCCGCACCGGGTTGATGTCGCGGAAGATGATGCCGTACATGCAGTCGTTCAGCATCATGTCCAGCCGCTCGAGCCCGGCCAGCGAGGCGATCTCCGGCATGCAAAGACCGGAGGCGTAGTTGGTCAGCCGGACGTAGCGCCCGAGCTCCCGGGAGACGTCGTCCAACGCGGCGCGCATCAGCCGGAAGTTCTCCTGAGTCGCGTAGGTCCCCGCGTACCCCTCCCTGGTCGCGCCCTCCGGCACGTAGTCCAGCAGCGACTGCCCCGTGGACCTGATCACCGCGATGACGTCGGCCCCCTCCCGCGCCGCCGCCTGGGCCTGCGGGATGTCCTCGTAGATGTCGCCGGTCGCGACGATCAGGTAGATCCACGGCATCGGCGGGTCCGACGTGGCGGCCACCATCCGGTGCCGCTCGGCCCGCTGGGCATCGATCCGGGAGATTCCTTTTTTCACCGAACGGTCCGCGCTTTCACGGGCCGCGTCAGCATCATCGCCCGCGGGAAGACGGAACTTGACCAGCCCCGCCCCGGCGTCGACGGCCAGCGTGCGCAGGTCCGGGTAGCCGCCGGCCAGCATCGCGTCCCAGACCGGCAGGGCGGTCCCGTGCTCCAGCCCGACCGATTCCCGGACCGCGTCGGTCAGCCGGTTCACCCACGGCATCCCGTCTTCGTCGGCCCCCTCCAGCCCGGCCAGCCGCAGCACGGCCCGTTCCACCGACACGGTGGTGTGCGTCCGCGCGAGTTCCACCACCGGCTGCCCAGCCCGCCTGGCCAGCTCGCGGGCCTGCGCCACTACCGCCGGATCGAGGTTCAGCTTTCCTGTCACCGCTGGCCTCCTTCGGCGCCGTGAGCTGACAGGCGTTGCTCGAACAGGGCGCGCAGCGCCGGCGTGGTCCGGACCAGGTCGAGCGCGAGCTCGGCGTGACCCGGTACGTACCCGTTGCCCACCAGCATCGTCACGTCCGCGGCCACGCCCTCGGCGCTCAGCGCGGCGGAGCTGAACGAGGTCGCCATCGAGAAGAAGATCACCGTCCCGGCCTGGGCCGTGGACAAGATCGCGCCCCCTTCGCAGCCGGCCACGTCGACGCAGACGACGGTCACGTCGGCCGGGCCGCCGGCGGCTTGCACCGCGCGGGCCAGGCCCGCGGGGTCCCTGGCGTCGGCGATGACGACCGCGTCCACCAGCCCGCCGGCCTCCCGCAGCAGTGCCGCCTCGGCCTGGGCGGGGACGACGCCGATGACCCTGGCCGCCCCGGCCTGGCGCGCAGCCGCTGCCGACAGCGAGCCGCTCTTGCCTGCCGCGCCGACGATGAGGGCCACTGGCCCCTGGCCCGCCCTGGAGCCCGCGGTGACGACGCGCTTGGTCAGGGCCGGGGCGCCGCAGACGTCGAGAACCGCGAGTGACAGCGGTACCGGGAGGTCGTCGGGGAGAACAGCGGCGATGGACCGGGCGAACAAGATGGCGTGGCCCTCGCACGGGACCTGCTCGGACTGCCCGTCCCAGCGGGCGAGCGAGTCGGTGATGACCAGAGGGGTCAGGGTCAGGGAGACCAGCGTGGCTATCCGCTGCCCGGGCTCGAGCCCCAGCGGGGAATCCGGGCCCACCTCCTCGACCGTGCCGGTCAGCATGCCGCCCGACCCGGTGACCGGATTCTGCATCTTGCCCCGGGTGGCGATGATCTCGACGACCGCAGCCCTGATCTTGTCCGGGTCGCCCGCGTAGGCCTCGCGGAGCTGGCGGTAGGAGGCGGCGTCCAGGTTCAGCCGGTCGACGCGGATCCGCACCTCATCGGCCGCGATCGCGGCGCTCGCGTCCAGCCGCCAGGCGGCCTGCGGCAGAACGCCGGGGGGGTCGAGGACGCGGCGGAGTCCGAGCGGCGAGAGCGTAGTGGTCATGCACGTGGTCCTTCCCGCAAGCCGGCCGGTGTAGGCCGGCCCGCGTCGACCTGCCCTGGGTGGGCAGGCGGGTGCGCAACAGGAAAATTTTCTGTTATAGTACCTTAATGCCGAAAGTTCTTAGGCATAGAGCGTGATATCAAGAAGATTTATTGCCACCCAGCTTCCGCCTCGCTCGTCGGGGCGGGCGGAAGAGTCCGGGTGAGCATCCGCACGTACGGGTGCGCCGACGGCCACGTAACCGACGGGCCGTTCCGAAGGATCTACGGTTCACTACGTTTTGTACCGGAGGTCCTTCGGTATTATCCATAGATTGGAGGGCTTCGTCCATGGTCTCGCAGCCTTACGTTTACAAGCGTCATGAGCTGGCCGAACCCGACTGGCGCCGGTTCCCCGGCTGGGCCGAGGTGTCCGCCGAGGACTGGGAATCCGTGCAGTGGCAGCGCGCGCACTGCGTCAAGAACGCCCGCCAGCTGAGGCAGGTCACCGGCCCGGGGCTGGCCGAGGCGTTCTTCGACGACCTCGAGCGCGACCAGCGCGAGCGAGCCACCATGTCGATGCTGCTCCCGCCCCAGATGCTCAACACGATGGTGCCGTCCGGGTCGCCCGACCAGCCGGGCTTCACCGAGGCGTTCTACGCCGACCCGGTGCGCAGGTACATGATCCCGGCGTTCAGCGACCGGCGGGCCGACTGGCCCTCGCACCCGTACGCGCAGCGTGACTCGCTGCACGAGGCGGAGATGTGGGCCGTCGAGGGCCTCACCCACCGCTACCCCACCAAGGTGCTCGCCGAGCTGCTGCCGACCTGCCCGCAGTACTGCGGCCACTGCACGCGGATGGACCTGGTGGGCAACCCGACCCCCGGGACCGACAAGCACAAGTTCGCGCTCGCCCGCGAAGACCGGCTCGACGCGATGCTGGCCTACCTGCGCCGCACGCCGGGGGTGCGCGACGTGGTGGTGTCCGGCGGGGACGTGGCCAACCTGCCCTGGCCGCGACTGGAGTCGTTCGTGGCCGCGCTTCTCGAGATCGACTCGATCAGGGACATCAGGCTGGCCAGCAAGGCGCTGATGGGACTGCCCCAGCACTGGCTGTCTGACCAGGTCCGGGCCGGCATGGCCCGGCTTGCTAGTACCGCCCGCTCGCGCGGCGTGAGCATCGCCATCCACACCCACGTGAACTCGGCCCAGTCGGTGACGCCGCTGGTGGCCCGGGCCGCGCGGGCCATGCTGGAGGCCGGCGTGCGCGACGTGCGGAACCAGGGCGTCCTGCTGCGCGGGGTGAATGACAGCGCCGGGGCGCTGCTCGACCTGTGCTTTGCCCTGCTCGATGAGGCCGCGATCATGCCGTACTACTTCTACATGTGCGACATGATCCCCGGCAGCGAGCACTGGCGGCTGACGCTGGCCGAGGGCCAGTCGCTGCAGCACGACATCATGGGCTACCTGCCGGGGTTCGCGACCCCGCGGATGGTGTGCGACGTGCCCTACGTCGGCAAGCGCTGGCTGCACCAGGTGGCCAGGTACGATGCCGAGCGCGGCATCTCCTACTGGACCAAGAACTACCACACCGCCATCGAGCAGGATGACGAGCTGGCGCTCAGCCGCGAGTACCCCTACTACGACCCCATCTACATGCTGCCCGAATCCGGCCAGGCCTGGTGGCGGTCCCTGGCTGCCCGTCCGCTGGCCGGCGCCGCGGAGGTGGTCACGATCGCTGGTAGCGGCGGGAAAGCTCGTCAAGATGCTGTCTGACCGCCGGCCACTCGGCGGCGGTGATGCTGAAGCGCGCCGAGTCGCGGGGCTTCCCGTCCGCGTCTAGCCGGTGCGCACGCAGGGTGCCCTCGTAGCGCGCGCCGATTCGCCGCATCGCGTCCCGTGACCGCTGGTTCCGCGCGTCGGTGTGCAGGCACACGGCCTGCACCTGCCAGACCTCGAAGGCGTGCGTCAGCATAAGGCGCTTCATCTCGGTGTTCGCGCCGGTCCTGATCGCCTTCGGGCTGAGCCAGGTGTAGCCGATCTCACAGCCGTCGGGCCCGGTCCGGTGCTGGCCGGCGGGCCAGGCCCAGTAGCTGAGATCGAAGAATCGCGTCGAGCCGATCACCGCGTCGTCCTCGGCGCGGACCACCGCGAAGGGCACCGCCGTCCCGCGGTCCCGGGCCGCTATCGCGGTCTCGACGTACTCGCGGGCCTGGGCCTCGTCTTGCGGCACCGGGGACCAGCGGTACAACTCGCCGCCGTCGGCGGCCGCGGCGACCAGCCCGGGCACGTGCTGAGGCCGCAGCGGCTCCAGGCGGACGAGCTCGCCAGTCAGCCTCGGGGAGACGATCCCCGCCGGGCTGCCCGTCTCCCCATCCGCCCCCGGGCGCTCGAGGTAGCGGCCATCGGGCGAGGCGAAGCCGAACTGCCGGTACAGGCCGTGCGCGTCGGAGGTGTGCAGCATCCAGCGCCAGCCGGAGCCCGGCCCGTCCTCGATCATCATCCGCACGATGGCCTTGCCGAGCCCGGCGCCGCGGTGCCCGGATAGCACGTACACGTCGGCCAGGTACGCGGACCCGCCGTCGCCGTAGGCGCGAGCGAAGCCGACCATGGCGCCGGTCTGGTCGTAGGCGCCCACGACCCGCCAGGCCGTGGCGATCTGGCCCTTGATGTCCTGCTCGCCGCGCCACCGGCCCCAGTAGGCCTGGGTGGTCAGGAACGCCACCGCGGCGCCGG
>JASIGD010000613.1 GCA_030045295.1 Streptosporangiaceae bacterium | reverse complement strand
CCGTCCGAGCCCGGCGTCCAGGCTCGCGCGCCAGCTGGCGAACATGGCCGGGATCGCCGCCAGGCGCGCGGCGATATTCCGCCAGGCGTCTTCGCTGTCGCGCGGCAGCAGGTCCACGCTGTCCCTGACCGCGCTGATCAGGCCGATCGGGGCGCGCAGCAGCCGGAACGGTTCGCTCAGCTGGTGCCAGGCCAACTCTGCGTTGAGCCGCTCGCGCAGGAACGCGGCGGCCAGCCGATCGGCTTCCGAGGTGACGGCCATCGGCTGGAGCGCGGCCAGCGTCGCGGCGATGAGCTCGGCCCGCGCGGCGACGCCGTCCGGCCCGTAGTCAGTGGCGGGCCCGAACGCCCCGGTCAGGCCTTCCATCCCCGCCGCGACCGGATCCAGCGCCGCCCACCGCGTGACGTACTCATCGCAGAGCCGGAATACCGGTGTCATGCCGCCCACCCTAACGGCAACGACGGCAGGCCGCGGGGGCGGTCAGAGGTGGAACCGGGTGCCGGTCACTTTCTCCGCGATGCCGGAGCGATCCAGGTAGGGGGTGATCCCGCCGAGGTGGAAGGGCCAGCCGGCGCCGAGGATCATGCACAGGTCGACGTCCTCGGGAGCGGCGACCACCGCTTCGTCGAGCATCAGCCTGATCTCCTCGGCCAGCGCCTCCAGGGCACGCTCGCGTACCTGATCCGCGGTGGAGGGGCGGTCGCCGCCGGACAGGATGGCCGCGACGGCTGGATCGACGCCGAGATCGGGCCCGTAGACCGCGGTCTTGCCCGCCTGCACCAGCGCCCGGAGCTTCGGCGACACCGCGAACCTGTCCGGGTACGCCGCGGCCAGCGTTTGCGTGACGTGCAGCGCGACCGCGGGGCCGACCAGCTGGAGCAGCAGGAACGGAGGCATGGGCAGGCCGAGGGAGTCGGTGGCGTGCTCGGCCACCTCGAACGGCGTCCCCTCGTCGACGCAGGCCGTGATCTCGCCGAGGAACCGGGTCAGCAACCGGTTGACCACGAAGGCTGGCGAGTCCTTGACCAGCACGCAATTCTTCTTCGCCCGGCTGCCGACGGCCAGCGCGGTGGCCACCGCGGCGTCGTCGGTGCGGGCCGCGCGGACCACCTCGACGAGCGGCATCATGGCTACCGGGTTGAAGAAATGGAATCCGACCACGCGCTCTGGATGAGCCAGCCCGGACGCCATCGCCGTCACCGACAGCGAGGACGTGTTGGTAGCCAGCACGCAGTCCGGCCGGACCGCCGCTTCGACCTCCGCGAAGACCTGCTGCTTGACCGAGATCTCCTCGAACACGGCCTCGATCACGAAGTCGGCGTCGGCGAACGCGTCCTTGCTCAGCGACCCGGTCACCAGCCCGGTCAGCTTCGCCGCCGCATCCGCGCCGATCCGGCCGCGGCCGAGCAGCTTGGCGATCTGGTCGTGCACGTAGCCGACCCCCGCATCCAGCCGCGCCTGATCCAGGTCGGTCAGCACCACCGGCACTTCGAGCCGGCGCGCGAACAGCAGCGCGATCTGCGCGGCCATCAGCCCGGCGCCCACCACGCCGACCTTGGTCACCGGGCGCGCCAGCGACGGGTCAGGCGCGCCAACGGCCTTCCTGGCCCGCTTCTGGGTGAGATCGAACGCGTAGAGCCCGGCCTCCAGCTCGTCGCTGAGCAGCAGGTCCGCGAGCGCCTCGTCCTCGGCGGCGAACCCCTCGTCGCGGGTACGGTCGCGCGCCGCGGCCACCAGTTCGATCGCCCGGTAAGGCGCTGGCGCCGCGCCGTGCAGCTTGCCGTCGGCGAACAGGCGCGCTCCGGCGGCGGCCTGGTCCCACGAGGGGGATGGTGCCGGGTCGTCCCTGTCGACTACCTCAGCGCCGGTCAGCACCCGCGCCGCCCAGCGGAGCGAGGAAGCCAGGAAGTCGGCGGGCGAGAACATGGCGTCCGCGATCCCGAGCGAGAAGGCCTGCGATCCGTCCAGCATCCGGTTCTGGGCGAGCGGGTTCTCGATGATGACCTTCAGGGCCGGCTCCGGGCCGATCAGGCGCGGCAGCAGGTAGGTGCCGCCCCAGCCGGGCAGCAGGCCGAGGAAGCACTCGGGGAACGCGACCGCGGTCACGCCGGATGAGATCGTCCGGTAGGTACAGTGCAGCGCCAGCTCGAGGCCGCCGCCGAGCGCCGCGCCGTTCACGAACGCAAATGACGGCACGCTCAGCTCGCCGAGCCGGCGGAAGACGTCGTGCCCCAGCCTGCCGACCGTCAGCGCCTCATCCCGCGACCCGATCAGTGCGGGGACGGCCAGGTCCGCGCCGGCCGCGAAGATGAACGGCTTGCCGGTTACGCCGACCGCGGCGATCCGCCGCTCCCCGGCGTCCGGCGTGACCCGGCCGGCCACTTCGTCCAGCGCGTCCCGCAGCGCGATCAGGCCCGCCGGGCCGAACGTGTTCGGCCGCGTGTGGTCGTGCCCGTTATCGAGGGTGATGAGGGCCATGGTTCCGGCCCCGTCGGGCAGCTGCACGTCACGGAGCAGAGCCCTGGTGACTATCTCACCCGGGAACAGGGAGGTGATGACCGATTCGTCGAGCCGGCGCTCGTTCGGGCTCGTGGTGTCAGGCATGGAGGTTCTCCCACAGAACGGTGCCGCCCATGCCCAGCCCGACGCACATCGTGGTCAGCCCGAAGCGGACATTCGGCGACCCGGCGAACTCGCGGGCGAGCTGGATCATCAGCCGTACGCCCGAACTCGCCAGCGGGTGGCCGAGCGCGATGGCGCCGCCCCAGGGGTTCACCCGCGAGTCGTCGTCGGCGATCTTGAAGTGGTCGAGGAAGGCGAGCACCTGAACCGCGAATGCCTCGTTGATCTCGATCAGCCCGATGTCGTCCATGGTCAGGTCGTTGCGGGCCAGCACGGTCTCGGTGGCAGGGACCGGCCCGATGCCCATGACCTCCGGGTCCACCCCGGCGAAGGAGAAGTCGACCAGGCGCATCCGGGCGTCCAGGCCCAGCTCGGCGGCTACGTCCTGCGCCGCGATGAGGCAGCCGGTGGCGCCGTCGTTCAGCCCGGCGGAGTTACCGGCGGTGACCCGTCCGTGCGGCCGGAACGGCGTCTTCAGCGCGGCCAGCGCCTCGATCGTCGTGTCCGGGCGCGGCGGCTCGTCGGTGGTGGCCAGCCCCCAGCCGCGTTCGGTGCTGCGCACCGCGACCGGCACCAGGTCGGGCTGGAAGCGGCCGGCTGCGTAGGCCGCGGCGACCTTGCGCTGGCTGGCCAGGGCGTACGCGTCGGCGCGGGCGCGGGTGATCGCGGGGAACCGGTCGTGCAGGTTCTCCGCGGTCGAGCCCATGACCAGCGCGGAGGGGTCGACGAGCCGCTCGGAGATGAACCGCGGGTTCGGGTCGACGCCGGAGCCCATCGGGTGGTGGCCCATATGCTCCACGCCGCCCGCGACGGCCACGTCGGCGGCGCCCAGGGCGATCGACCCGCCAGCGGTGGTCACCGCGGTCATCGCGCCCGCGCACATCCGGTCGATGGCGTACCCGGGCACCGACTTGGGCAGCCCGGCCAGGACCGCGGCGCTGCGCCCGATGGTCAGCCCCTGGTCACCGGCCTGGGTGGTGGCGGCGATGGCGACCTCGCCGATTCGGCCGGGCGGCAGCGCCGGGTTGCGCCGCAGCAGTTCGCGGATCACGCTGACGACCATGTCGTCGGCCCTGGTCTCGGCGTACAGGCCGTTCGGCCCGGCCTTGCCGAACGGTGTGCGGACGCCGTCCACGAAGACGATGTCGCGTGCGGTGCGGGGCACGGTCAACCCTCCTTGCGCCGTCAACGGAGCTGTTACCGCTAATGCTACTCGCCGGTAACAACGCTGGGCGCCGACGGGGTGTTCCGGGACCGGCCGGGACGCGGCCGAGGTAGCCGACGAGCCGGTCGCAGGGGCTGGCCTCGGGTGATACCTCGACCGGCTCGGCGAACAGACCCTCGCGGACGGCGACCAGAAGGGGGGCCAGGCTGAGCATCCGGCTGGCGAGGCCGGGCGGGATCGGCCGGCCGTGGCCGCGAGCCACCGACACGTCCCAGCCGTGCACCGCGATCTCGACGGCTCCGGTGCAGGCGACGATCCCGGCTGACAGGGGCAGGCCGCCCACCAGGACGAAACGGCCGGGACCGCAGCCCTGGTAACACGCGAACAGCAGCTCGGCGGCCCGGTCCGGCAGGACCTCGGCCAGGTCCTCGGGGGCAGGCTCGGGCGGATGCTCCGCGTCCGGATCCAGGCGCCCGGTGCGGATGGCCGCTTCCAGGTCGGCCATGGAATCGCCCAGGTGGCCGGCGAGCGTCTTCAGGTCCCACTCCGCACACGGCGTGGGCAGCGACATCTCGGCCCGCGCGATGGCCGCGCAAGTACCCAGGGCGTAGCCGATCGCGCCCGCCAAAAGCGCCGTGGCGCCGGTCCGCGGGCTCATTCCGGCGTCGTCAGGACCCGCGCCGCGCCCAGGTTGCCGCGCTGCCATCAGCCCTCCCGCGACCAGCCGCCTACTCGTATAGACCGGCCGGCTCGCCGTTTCTCACCGGTGGCCGGCTTTCCCTGGGCGGAGCGGTACCGGAGGGGGACCCGGGCGCACGGAAGATCGGGCATATTTGTCGGGCCGTGTTCGGCACGCCCAGAACCGGTTACCGGTCCGCGGCGTGCTCCCGGGCGCGGTCCCCGACCCGCCCGCCGGTGGCCAGAAGGTCCTGGGGGTCCGGCGCCCGCTCCTGGCCGACCCGCGCCTGTTCCGGCCCGGGCTGGGCGACCGCGAAGACGTCCCTGGGACAGTACGCCCGCTCCTCGTAAGCCTGCCGGCCCTGGCCCGCCGGCAGAACCTCCCGAGGGAGGAACAGGCTGGCCGCGGCGACAAAGGCCAGGAGCTTCGACACGATGTTCAGCGCTATCGGGGCCGGAGCGGACGGATAGCCGAATCCGAACAGAGCCCATACCGCGAAGGTGGTCAGCATCATCGCGAGGAAAAAGAACGTGGCCCGGGACAGCCTCACCATGGGAGACAGCGTGAGGAACGACAGCGTGGTGAGCTCGATGAGGAACAAGGGCGCGAAGAACAAGGCCCGGTACAACGCCGGGTCGGGCGCGACCGGGGGGTAGATCCTGGCCATGACGATGAGGTCGAACGGAAACTCGAAGAGCATCGGCGCGGCCATCGCGGCGATGGCCGCGCTGGCCAGCCCGACCGTCGAGCCACGCGCGCTGATGAAGATGACGAGGAAGATGACGATTGCCGCGACGAGGGTGACGGGCGCGATGGGATCGGCTGGCGGGGCTACGGCAACGTGATCCTGACGCTCCTGGTGAACGTAGGCCAGCAAGCAGACCAGAAACGTCCCTATCGCAAGGACCCAGGTCAGGAGCATGAAGATCACGACCGTCCGGCCCGGCCTGGCGGCCCGGACGGGATGGCGCAACCGAGTGCCCGCGAAAGCCAGGCTTCCCGCGACGGCCAGCAGGACAGCGGCCAACCCGATCTTGCCGGTGCCGCCGTAGCTGACCCACGTACCGTATTGAGTCATGGCCACCTGCTCTCCGATGCCGCGTGCCTCGGGCGCCGCGGGGTGGCGAGGGATCCAGCGGTCATACCTGCATACTTGCGGTACGCGAGCGCCCGATCCACCGTGCCGCCACCCGAATCGGAGGTACGGCTGGCACGGTCTTGGCCGGTTCGGGTGCCCCCGCGGTCGCGGTCAGCCGACCAGCGGCGGCCGCACGGTCAGGATTCCAGGTAGCGAAGGACGGCCAGGACCCGGCGGTGGTCGGCGTCCGATGGTGCCAGGCCGAGCTTGCTGAAGATGTTGGAGACGTGCTTTTCCACGGCCCGCTCCGAGACGACCAGAATCGCGGCAATCGCGCTGTTCGAGCGGCCCTCGGCCATCAGCGCGAGCACGTCACGTTCCCTGGCGGTGAGCTCGGCGAGCCCGTCGGCGCGCCGGCTGGCGCCCAGCAGCTGAGTGACGACCTCCGGGTCCAGCGCGGTGCCGCCGGCCGCCACCCGGCCGAGCGCGTCGACGAACTCCCCCACGTCGGCGACCCGGTCCTTGAGCAGGTATCCCACGCCGGCCGCGCCGCCTGACGCCGCGCCGAGCAGGTCAGCTGCGTAGCGGGTCTCGATGTACTGGGAGAACACCAGCACGCCGATCCCCGGGTGGTCGCGGCGGATCGCGATCGCGGCGCGCAGGCCCTCGTCGGTGTAGCCGGGCGGCATCCGCACGTCGACGACGGTGACGTCGGGGTGGTGCTCGTCGACCGCGGCCCGCAGCGCGTCGGCGTCGCCGACGGCGGCCGCGACGACGTGGCCGCGATCGGCCAGGATCTCCGCCAGGCCCGCTCTCACGACGGCAGAATCCTCGGCTATGACGATCCGCATCAGCGTGCGCTCCGGCTCATCAGGCGTGTGACGGCAGTTCCACGGTGACCACCGTGGGACCTCCGGGAGGGCTGGCGATCTCCATTGTGCCGTCCACGGTCCTGATCCGCTCGGCGAGCCCGGCCAGCCCGCCGCCCGCCTCGACGCGGGCGCCGCCGACGCCATCGTCGCTGACCCGCAGCCGCAGCAGCCCCGCTACGTGCACGGCCTGCAGCGCGGCGTGCCGCGCCCGGCTGTGCTTGGCCACGTTGGCCAGCAGCTCCCCCGCGCAGAAGTAGGCGATGGTCTCGATCGCGGCGGACGGGCGCTCGGGCAGGTCGGCGACCAGCTCCACGGGCACGCTGCTGCTGGCGGCCATGGTCGCCAGCGCGGTGCCCAGGCCATGGTCAAGTGCGGGCGGGTGGATGCCGCGGGCCAGGTCACGCAGCTCGGTGATGGCCTCTTTCGCGCTGCGGTGAGCGGCGTCGACCAGCTCCCGCGCCCGCTCCAGGTCGGCCTGCGCGGTCCCGTCGGCCGCGCTAACGAGCTTCTCCTTGGCCAGGCCCAGCTTCATGGCGACCGCCACCATCTGGGCCTGCGCTCCGTCGTGCAGGTCCCGCTCGATCCGGCGCAGCCGGGCGGCTGAGTCGTCCACCGCGCGGGCCCGGGTCCGCTCCAGGTCACGCACCCGCTGCGGGAGCGACACCGGGCCGAGCAGCCGGGCGACCAGCGCCCCGTCCCAGGTGTTGACCATCCTGGTCAGCCACGGGGCTGCGAGCACCACCGCCGCCCCGACCGGAACCAAGGCGAACGCGCCAGGCAGGGTCTGCACCTTCTGGGCCACCAGCACCGGGTCGAGCGTCCACCAAGAAAGCCACGAAGGTATGTGGATCACCACGCCGTGAGCGGCGGCTCGATGCAGGATCTCCCACCAGATCGGGAAGGTCAGGTACGGCAGCCCGTACACCCAGAGGAAGCTCACGACGCAGATGCCGAGCACCGCGATCGGCAGCTTGAGCACCAGGTAGGCGCAGGCCCGCCAGCCGGCCGGATCGGTCAGGCCCGCCCGGATCCAGCCCACGGCACCGGGTGGCCGGAGCATCGGCGGCGGTGGCGCGACGCGGAGCCCGAGCAGCCGGTTGGCCAGACCGCGGCTGACCCCGCCGAGCCGCCGTGCGGCCAGCAGGGACACGACCAGCAGCGGCAGCCCGACGACCATGCCCGCGAAGCTGAGCGACAGCCCCGAGCCGATGATGACGGCGAGAACCACGAACGCGAAACACGGGATCGCCGGCAAGAAGCTGAGGACGGCGTACCAGCGGTCCTTCCAGTGGCGTCGGGTGAACGGCTCCCGCAGCAGCCGCCGCACGTCCCGGCGGAAAGCCCCCGGGCCACGAGGGGCCCGGGGCGGACCCGGGGCGGGGACTGCCATCGTGCCGACCCAGGTGTCCTGGGGCGCTGACGGAGTTGCCGGGTCGGCGCGCTGGTCAGTAGCCGGGACCACGCCGTCCATGACGCCATTCTCCGCTCCCGGGCGGTGGCTGTACACGCGCGGTATTCCCGCGCCGCGGCCCGGGACCGCGCCGATACCGGCCCGCCGTGACCAAGGCCATGACCCGATGCTCGCGGTAAGCATCCCCGAGATCCACCGTGCCGCCACCCGGACGCGGGGTACGGCTAGCACCACCTCCGCTCCCGTGTGCCGCTACGCCCGGACCGGGAGACATCGAGGCGCGGGCCCCGGGAATGGCGCGCAACCCGGCGTCGTCGAGCCAGGCCATGGCTCAAGCGTGACACGTCAACGGGCGGCCGCCGTTGTAGGCCAGCATGTCGCCCAGGGCCGACGCGAGATCCGCCGGGGCTCCGCGCTCCGCCCCGTCCAGCTCGAGGTAGGCCCGGTGGAGATTACCCACGATTCGTTCGGAATCAAGAAGATCTTTAAACCTTCCGAGGTCGACGGTCCGTGCGGCCTCAAGCGGAGTCAGGCCCGCCGCCTTGGCCTGGCGCGCGGTGTCCTGCACGAAGGTCAGGTAGGCGAGCACGTCGGCTATGACCTCCGGGCCGCAGACCGGGCCGTGGCCGGGGACGAGCGTCCGGGCGCCGAGGGGGCGCAGTACCGACTCGAGCACTTCAATCCAGCCGCTGATCGAGCCCATGAGCGCGAACGGGGTGCCGCCGTTGAACAGCAGGTCGCCGGTGAACACCACCGAACGTTCGGGGATGTGGATGATCGAGTCGTTGGTGGTGTGCGCCGGGGTGCCCACGTAGCGGACCTCGCAGCGCAGGTCGTCGGACCACAGCGTGATGCCGTCGGTATAGGTGAGGAACGGCGGCGCGAGCTTCAGGTTTCCCCAGTCCACGTCGGTCCAGATGCCGGGCGGGGGAGGTATGGGCGTGCCGAGGATCGCCTCGCGGCACCGCTCGTGGCCGACGATGGTCGCCCCGCCCAGCAGGTAGTTGCCGTGGGTGTGATCGCCGTGGTGGTGGGTGTTGACCAGCGTGCGGACCGGCTTTTGGGTGATCGTGGCGATGGCATCGAGGTAGGCGCGGGTGCGCCGTTCGGTGGAGGTGGTATCGATGCTGATGACGCCGGAGTCGCTGACCAGGAAGCCGGTGTTGTTGAGGTACCAGCTGCCGTCAGGCTGCAGGTACGCGTAGATATTCTCGCTGATCTGGCTGACTTCGCCCAAGCTCATCGTGGTCCTCCTTCTTCCTGGCCCCGGGCAGCAGCAGCGAGATCGCGAGCAGCACCCCGAAGGCAGCCAGCCCGGCGAGGATGTACGCGTTGCCGACCATGAGCGCCGGGCCGTGCCAGTGGTATTCGGGGAACCAGCGCTGGTCGCCAGGGGGTGTAGGTGAACTGCAGGTGGAGGCCGCCGTACCCGGTCCAGTCGTAAAGCGGTGACGCGAGGTGAGGGTTGTAGAGCGGCTCCAGGTGCCGGACAATGAGCCCACCGGACCGGTAGACGGCAAGGTCGACCGGATCCATGGTAAAGCTGGTCGAATGGGTGACCGTGTACCTCGCGTGGGCTCCCAGGGCCACCGCGAACGCGGCCACGCTGGCGAGCAGCAGCCAGGTGCCCGACGACTTGCCTTGGCGGGCGGAGACCTGCGGCCGGGTGAGGACCGATCTCACCGGGCCAACCATAGTGGCTCTGGTTAGCATTTGTTGTCGGAGGTGGGGGATGTCAGAGACAAAAACGGCCCCGCGCGCAGCGGCGGAGACCCGGGTAGTTCGGGTCGCCCGGCTGAGAATGGCCAGCCTCGGCGTCGTGGTCATGCTGATCCTTCAGTTCATCCTCGGCATGATCTACAACCTGTACGGAGCGGCGCCCACGACGAAGAAACCCATCGGGCTGTTCTCGACCCCGGTCATTGCCCTGCACGTGATCCTGGGCATCCTGATCGGCCTCGCCGCGATTGTCCTGCTGGTCAGGGCCATCGGCGCCCGGCACAAGCTGTCGATCTGGGTGTCGGCCATCGGCCTGCTGGCGATCCTGGGAGCCGGCTTCGCCGGGCTCGGGTTCACGGGCAGCGGCGATAACAGCGCGTCCCTGAGCATGTCCCTCGGGTTCGCGGTCGCGCTCGCCTGCTACATCGTGCTCGTCTTTGCCCTGGCTCCTTCGGGTCCGGCGCCGTCTGGGCAGGCTTCGACTACGTGACGTTCCAGCCGGGCGTCGGCGGGCGAGCCTGTAGGAGGCGAACGCGGGCCGGCCTGTAGGAGGCGTACGCGGGCCGGCCTGTAAGAGGCTACGCGGGCAGGCCCGCCGGGGCGCGCGTCGACCGGCCGGGGCGCGCGTCGACCGGCCCGCCGGGAGGAG
>JASIGD010000612.1 GCA_030045295.1 Streptosporangiaceae bacterium | reverse complement strand
GCGGGGTCAGCGGTCGAGGGCCGACAGGAACGCGCCGGCTAGCGCCGCCGCGGAAACCCGGGACGTCCGGCCGGACTCGATGACGGTAAACGCGACGTTGCCACGGAAGCCGACGAACCAGCTCATCCAGGCAGATCCGGTGTGAACCAAGCCGACCTGCCCGTACACCGGCGCGCCGGGCACGCTGGCCGCTTGGGCGGCACCTGAGCGGACCGCGCTGCGCATGAGACCGCGCAGCACCGACATGTCGCTCGGGTTGAGCGCGCTGCCCGACGGGTCGGCCGAACCCTCGAGCACCTCCGGCGTGTGCCAGCTGCCGGAATCGACCGCCGCGGCGACCACGGCCATGGACAGCGGGCTCATCTGCACGTTCCCCTGGCCGATGGTCTCGGCGGCCAGATCGGCATCGCTGTCGGCGGACGGCACCGAGCCGGAGAAGGCGGGCACGGGCAGGGACGACCAGTCGGCCCCGATCCCGAATTCCTTCACTACCTGGGCGAACTCGCTGGCGTTGAGCCGTTCGGACAATCCGGCGAACGCCGTGCCGCAGTCATCGGCGAAGTCGTCGCTGAACGGCTTGGGCGTACCGGTCCCGTAGCTGGTGAAGGTCTGCCCGCCGACGGTGAAGGAGTTCTCGCACGGGATGGGGGTGAATACCTTGAGTCCGGTGCTGAGCAGCGCGGCGGTCGAGACGATCGTGAACGCTGTTCCAGGTATCAGCTTCGCGTCGAACGCGCCGGGCAGGGACTTAGAGCTTGGCGCCTGGCGCTGCGCCACCGCCAGGACGTGGCCCGTGGACGCCTGGACCGCGACGATCTCGCCGGAGTCGCCGGCGTTGGATTCGCCGCTGAGCGCGGCCAGCGCGGCGCCCTGCACGGTTGAGTCGATGGTCGTGTGCACCGGCGTACCAGGAGTGCCCGGCCAGCGCGCGAGCACGCTGGTCACCGAGCCTGCCGGGCTCGCCTCCACGACCTCGGTCGTCGGGGTGCCGAGGAGTTCGCGCTGGAACGCCTGTTCCAGCCCCGATAGCCCTACCGTGGTGCCCGGAAGGTAGCCGGTGCCGTTGGCGCGCAGGGCATTGCTGACCTCGCTGCCCACGCTGCCGACCAGCCCGGTGGCCTTGGCCTGGAACAGCCGCTCCGAGCCCGGCCGAACCACCAGGCCGGGCACCTTCCGGAGCCCGGAACGCAGGCCCGCGTAGCTGGCGGGATCGAGCGAGGCGAGCGTGAGGAACTGGTCCGGCGGGGCGGCGGCGATCTGGCCGAGGACCTGCGTGGGATCCAGCCCGGTCAAAGCCGCGAAGTCCCGGGCGGTCGCCTCCGGGTCGGTCAGGCGGTCGGGCCACACGCCGACCACGTAGACCCGGCCCGGGACCTCCAGCGGCTTGCCCTCAGCATCGAGCACGGACGCCCGGCTCGGGAACTGGGTCACCACGGCCAGCCGCTCGCCCCGGATGAGGCTCGGGTACACCACGCTGGGTGACCACTCGACCTTCCAGCCGTCGCCAACCTGTCGCAGCCCGAACCGGCCGTGATACGTCCACACCCGTCCGTCGGCGGCCAGGTCGACCGAAGCTGTAAACGTCGCCTCCGCCGTGCTGCCGTGCTGGCTGACCGAGCTCATGGTCAGGAACAGCTGCGTGGCGTCGACCTGGGCGAAGGCCGCCTCCAGGGCCGCGGCGACGGCGCCGGGCGAGGTGAGGGTCAGCGTCCCCGCGGCGGCGTAATCCTGCTGCTGCCAGTCGAGCAGGAACGCCTGGGCCGTGGGCTCGGCGGAAGGCTCAGAGCCGAAGCCCGTGGCCAGGCCGATGGCCAGCACCCCGACCGCGACGATGGCCAGCGCGGCCATCCGTGCGCGCTTCCTTTGCCGCCTGGCAGGAGAGGACCTGTGGCGGGACTTGGGCGGGGGCCGGCCAGGTGCGCGGCGGGTCGGTTCGGGTCGGTCCGGCGTAGGGCGCGGAGGGAGCGCGGGCCGCGACGGGGGCGCGGGCTGCGACGGGGGCGCGGGCTGCGAAGCCGACGTGGGGCGCGGAACGGGCGTGGACGGTTCCCGCGGGCTGGCGGGGCCGCCCCGCTCATTGGTACCGGAGGACACGATCGCCTGCCTGTCACCTTCGCCGCTTCAGAGCGCGGTCCATTTCTCTGGCTGCGTCACGTCGTGCTAGGTCCTGACGCTTATCGTAGGTCCGTTTGCCGCGAGCGAGGCCCAGCTCCACCTTGACATTTCCGTCCTTGAAATACAGCGATAGCGGGATCAGCGTCAAACCCTGCTCGGCGACCTTGCTCGCCAAACGGTCGATCTCCTTGCGGTGCAGCAAAAGCTTCCTAATCCGCCGCGGGGTGTGATTGGTCCAGGTGCCCTGGTCGTACTCGGGGATGTGCACGTTATGCAGCCACACCTCGCCGTCAGAAATCTGAGCGAAACCGTCGGCGAGGGACGCGCGCCCCGCGCGCAGCGATTTCACTTCGGTCCCGGTCAGGACCAGGCCGGCCTCGTAGGTGTCTTCGATGTGATAGTCGTGGAACGCGCGGCGGTTACGGGCGATGACCTTCCGGCCTTGCTCCCGAGCCACGTCCCTCCTGTCTGCACGCCCGCGGCCGCTCAAATCCGCAGGTAGCGGCGCAGCGTCACGAACGACGTCACACCGCACAGCAGCACGCCGACGGCCATGCAGAACAGGATGACCTCGATCAGGTCGCCGACGGACAAACCTACGTTGAAGGAGAAGTACTGCTCCAGGCTATCGAGCATCAGCGACTTGACCGCCACCAGGAGCCCCGCGGCGATCGCCCAGCCGATCAGCCCGGCGATGGTCCCCTCCAGCAGGAACGGCAGCTGGATGTAGAAGTTCGACGCGCCGACCAGGCGCATGATCGCGGTTTCCCTGCGGCGGTTGAAGGCGGACAGCCGGATCGTGTTGGCGACGAGCAGGACCGCCGCCACGATCAGGATCAGCGCGATGATGACGACCGCGTTCCTGGCGCCATCGAGCAGCCGGTAGAACTTGTCCAGGATGGTCATCTCGTCGACCACGGTCTCCACCCCGGGGGCGCCGGTGACCGCGCTGGCCACGATGCTGTAGTCGGCCTCGGGGTTCTTCAGCTTCACCTCGAACGAGTCGGGGATATCACCCTCCTGGGTGTCCTGAACCAGGGCCGGCTCGTTCGAGAAGTACTGCCTGAATTCGGAGTACGCCTCCTGCTGGCTGACGTAGTACACGGCCTCAACCTGCGGCATGGAGGCGAGCTGCGCGTGCAGCTGGGCGCGCTCGGAATCGGTAGCAGGCCCGTTCTGCTGGCACTGCGGTTCCGGGCTGGTCTTAATGCACAGGTAGATCGACAGCTCCACCTTGCCCTGCCAGTAGGTTCGCGTCCTGTCCACCTGCTTAACGAACAGCAGACCCGTACCGAGCAGGGAAAGGCTGATGGCCACGACCACGATGAGCGCCATCGTCATGGTGAGATTCCGGCGCAGCCCGATCCAGACTTCCTGGAGAACGAACTGTGAACGCATGCTGGCTGATCCCTTGTAGTCCTGGGCGACAACTTGGTCAGTATGCCTGGCCGTACACCCCGCGCGACTGATCTCGGACAACTTTGCCGTACTCCAGCTCGACCACACGCTTGCGCATGGAGTCGACGATGGCCGCGTCGTGCGTGGCCATCAGGACGGTCGTCCCGGTCCGGTTGATCCGGTCGAGCACCTTCATGATGCCGATCGACGTCGCCGGGTCGATGTTCCCGGTCGGCTCGTCGGCGAGCAAGATCATCGGCCGGTTGACGAACGCGCGAGCCATCGCGACCCGCTGCTGCTCCCCGCCGGACAGCTCGTCCGGCATGCGGTCATGCTTGCCTTCGAGGCCGACCAGGTCGATGACCTCGGGGACGACCTTGCGGATGAA
>JASIGD010000076.1 GCA_030045295.1 Streptosporangiaceae bacterium | reverse complement strand
GCCGGCAACGGCGCGTCCGCGGCCGGGTCGCAAACGCCCGCGGCCGGAGCACCCGCGGACCAGGCAGCAGCCCACGAAGCGGCGCGGCACGGGCCGGCGGATGCCCCGCATGCCCCGCCCTCTGCTAACCGCGCCTCCTCACCTCCCGCCCAGTTTTCCCCGCCCCCTTCCCCTGCCCCCCACGTCCCGCGCCAGGGGTCCGCCGAGGGACCAGGCAAGACCTTCGACGTCGCCGCCACCCGGCGTCGTCCCGTCGTCTTCGAAGAAGACGACGATCTGGATGTACCCGACTTCCTCAAGTGACCGGTTCTTCCCGGCGGGAAGAACTCGCCGCGCGGCTCGCGGCGGTCCGGGAGCGCATCACCGTCGCGTGCCAGGCCGCGGGAAGGGCCGCCGACGAGGTCACGCTGATCGCGGTGACCAAGACGTTCCCCGCATCCGACGTCCGGCTGCTCAGCGGGCTCGGCGTCCGTGACATCGGCGAGAACCGCGACGCGGAGGCGGCCCCGAAGGCCGCGCAGTGCGCCGACCTGGATCTTGTCTGGCACTTCGTCGGTCAGTTGCAGACCAACAAGTGCGCCAGCGTGGTGCGGTACGCGACATTCGTCCACTCCGTCGACCGGCTGCGGCTGATCCGGGCGCTCGGCGCGGCCGCGCGCCGGGCTGAGCGCGTCATCCAGTGCCTGGTCGAAGTCAGCCTGGACGGCGACCCCGAACGGGGCGGGGCCGTGGCCGGCGAGGTTCCCGGCCTGGCCGAGGAGCTGATGGCCGAGCCGGGACTGGTCCTCGCCGGCGTGATGGCGATCGCCCCGCTCACCATGGAACCCGCCGACGCCTTCGCGCGGCTGCTGCAGAGCGCCGCGGTGGTGCAGGCCGTCCGGCCGGCCGCCACGGTGATTTCGGCCGGCATGAGCAGCGACCTGGAGGCGGCCATTGCGGCTGGCGCGACACACGTGAGAATCGGTACGGCGTTGCTCGGCGATCGGGGGACTCCTGTCCGGTAATGTCCCACGCGTGGAGCCCTAACGGCTTGCGATGACGGGTACAGGCTGAGAGGACTGAAGGATGGCCAGCGCCGTGCGTAAGATGGCGGTCTACCTCGGCCTCGTGGAGGACGATCACCGCTACCAGGACAAGTACGACTCGTACGAGGAATACGAGGAATACGACGAGGCGGACCGGGACCGGCTTGAAGAGGCAGCTGCGGCGGAGGCGCGCCCCGGCCGGGATACGTGGTCAGCCGGGGACGCCGGCGGCGGGTACCAGGCCACCGACTGGCGTTCCGAGCACGTGCCGCAGGCCACTGATCTTGCCCGTATTACGACACTGCATCCTCGCACTTACAATGAGGCGCGTACCATTGGGGAGCACTTCCGCGAGGGCACTCCGGTGATCATGAACCTGACCGAGATGGTCGACAGTGACGCCAAGCGTCTCGTCGATTTCGCGGCGGGCCTGATCTTCGGCTTGCGCGGGAGCATCGAACGCGTGACTAACAAAGTCTTCCTGCTGTCCCCGGCGAACGTCGAGGTGACCGCGGAAGACAAGGCTCGCATCGCAGAGCGCGGCTTCTTCAATCAGAGTTAACCTCCAAGCAGTGGTAGCGTGAGGCTGATCAGTAGCAGTGCCGGCAGAGACGGCACCAAAGGCCAGGTGGACTCGTGCAGTACCTGAAGATAGTCCTCGACTATCTGCTGACGATCTACCTCGTCATCCTGGTCGGCAGGATGATCTTCGGCTGGGTGCAGGTCTTCGCCCGCGACTGGCGTCCGACCGGCGTGATCCTGGTGCTCGCCGAGGCGATCTACACCGTGACAGATCCGCCGCTGAAATTCCTGCGCCGCTTCATCCCGCCGCTGCGTCTCGGCATGGTGGCATTGGACCTCAGCTTCATGGTTCTGTTTATCGTGGTCCTCATCCTTCTCGAAGTGGCAGTGCCGCGCCTCTGATTCAGGTACCGTCGTGAAGAACACGGTCCAAGTGCGCCGAGGAGACGAAATGCCGCTGACGCCCGCGGATGTGCGGAACAAGCAGTTCAGTACCACCAGGCTCCGGCCCGGCTACGACGAGGAAGAGGTAGACGCCTTCCTCGACGAGGTCGAGGCCGAGCTCGACCGGCTGATCCAGGAGAACGAGGAACTCCGGGCCAAGCTGGCGGAAGTCCTGCGCGGTGGTAAGTCGGCAGTTCCCGCGTTGAGCTCCCCGCTTTCTGACCCCAAGCCAGAGATGATGGCTCCCGAACCGCTCGTAGAGCCCGAGCGCAGGCAGCCTGAGCCGGTCATGATGGGCGGAATGCCCCCCCGCATCGAGGACAACATGGACACGGCTGCGCGCGTGCTCTCGCTCGCGCAGCAGACCGCCGACCAGGCCATCGCCGACGCCCGCCGGGAAGCCGACGAGACCCTCGGCCGCGCCCGCCGCGAGGCGGACGAGGTACTCACCAAGGCCAGGCGCCAGGCGGAGCAGATCACCGGCGACGCGCGCGCCCGGGCGGAGAGCCTCGAGCGTGACGCGCAGGAGCGGCACCGCCAGGCGATGGGCTCCCTGGTGCAGACCCGCGAAGAGCTCGAGCGCAGGGTCGATGACCTCCGCGCGTTCGAGCGGGAGTACCGCAGCCGGCTCAAGGCATACCTGGAGGGCCAGCTCCGTGACCTGGAGGCCGGCGTCACGGACGGCGGCGGCTTCCCCACCGCGGGGGCCGGATCACAGCCGCCGATGCCGGCCGCGCTCAGCGCGCCGGTGGGCGTGCGTAACGGCGGCCCGGGGCCGGGCCAGTACGGCATGCCCGACGTCGTGCAGCACTCTGGGGGGTATCGCGAGGGAGCGCCCTCGCGCGAACGCCGGTAGGCGCTTAGGGACCCGCAGGGATCGCTGGGAGAACGCATGTGATTTGGTTCAGTGCGTTTCTCGTCGTCGTCGCGGTCGGGCTGCTCATCGTCGGCGTCGTCACGAGCAAGCTGGCGTTGGTCTACGTGGCGATCGGTGTCAGTGGTGTAGCCCTGCTGGCGCTCGGCGTGGGTGCGTTTTTCCGGCGGCGCGAGCTGTTCGGGAAGCCGAAGGCCGCTGAGTCCGCGGCCAGCCAGCCGCAGCCCGTATCCGTGCCCACCCGCGCCGTTTTCTCCCAGCCGGCCGCGTACTCCGAGCCGCCGGCCTCGCCGCGTCCGGCCACGGTACCCGCCGGCTCCGGCTGGCCCGCCA
>JASIGD010000611.1 GCA_030045295.1 Streptosporangiaceae bacterium | reverse complement strand
TCCGTGTCGACCTCGGCGCCTTCGGCGACCCAGATCCCGGGCGAGACCTCGAACCCGGCGATATCGCTGTGCACCCGGCGGGCCAGCACGTCCGCCTGCGCCTTCAGGTAACTCTCGTGGGTGCCCACGTCCTCCCAGTAGCCGTCCGAGACGTAGCCGAACAGCGGGGCGCCGCGCTTGAGCAGTTCGGGGAAGACGTCGGCGGACCAGTCGACCATCTCGCCGGGCGGGACCTCCGCCAGCACCTCGGGCTCCATCACGTACAGCCCGGTGTTGACCGTGTCGGAGAACACCTGGCCCCAGGTCGGCTTCTCCAGGAACCGCTGGATCTGCCCGTCGTCGTCGGTGATCACGATGCCGAACTCGAGCGGGTTAGGCACCCGGGCCAGGCCGACGGTGAGCAGCGCACCCTTCTGCTTGTGGAAGTCGACCATCGCGGTCAGGTCCATGTCGGTGAGCGCATCGCCGGAGATGACCAGGAAGGGCTCGTCGCGCAGGGCGTCTTCGGCGTTCCTGACGCTGCCGGCGGTGCCGAGCGGCATCTCCTCGGTGGCGTACTGCAGGCTCATCCCGAATTCCTCGCCGTCGCCGAAGTAATTCCGGACGAGCGCGGCGAGGAACTGGACGGTGACGATGGTCTCATCGAACCCGTGCCGCTTGAGCAGCCGCAGCACGTGCTCCATGATCGGCCTGTTGGCCACCGGAAGCATGGGCTTGGGCTGGTTCGCGGTCATCGGACGCAGCCGTGTCCCTTCCCCTCCTGCCATGACGACGGCCTTCACAGGTTCTGCTGCTCCTTTCCGATCGCACTGCCCACATTACGGGACCAGCGCGGGGACATCACGGGCGAGGATCGGCGCTCACGAGCGCGCCCGGGCGCTGGTCAGGCTTCTCACCTGCGCGAGGTACAGCATCGCGGCCCACCAGTAGAGGAAGGTGCCCCAGATCGCGAAGGCCCAGCCGATGACCCGGGCCAGCGTCCCGGCCCAGCCGGGATGATCGCCCAGGAACAGCAGCGGGAAGGCGTACAGCAGGCACAAGGTGGCGGCCTTGCCGACCAGGCTCACGTGCAGGGTGCCGAAGCCGACCCGGCGCTTCAGCACGGCCAGCGCCACGCCGACCACCAGTTCGCGCAGCGCGAGGACCGCGACCAGCCACCAGGGGATGATCTCGCGCACCGCGAGCGCGATGATCGTCGCCGCGATGTACAGCCGGTCCGCGGCCGGGTCGAGCACCTCGCCGAGCCGGCTGCCCTGGTTGAGCGCGCGGGCGATCTTGCCGTCCAGCCAGTCAGACACGCCCGCGAGGATGAGCAGGGCGACAGCCCAGTAATCCGCGGTAGGCGTCCGCGGCCCGAGCACCAGCCACAAGAAGACCGGCACCCCGGCCAGCCGGGCGGCGCTGATCGCATTCGGGATGGTCCAGATGCGGTCCACGGACCCAGTATCCTCAGGTAAGTGACGATGGCGGATACGGGGGCGCCTCCGCGTGCCCTCAGGAATGGCTCCGCGCGCCCGTCCGTTTCCTCCTCGCCGAAGGTGCTGGCCGAAGCGGGTAAGCGGCGGGCGTTCGCGGTGATCAGTCACCCGGACGCGGGCAAGTCGACTCTGACCGAGGCCTTGGCCCTGCACGCGTCGGCGATCACCCGGGCGGGCGCGGTGCACGGCAAGGCCGGACGCCGCGGGGTGACTTCGGACTGGATGGCGATGGAACGCGCCCGCGGCATCTCGGTCACGTCCGCGGCGCTTCGCTTCGACTACCGGGATACCGTGCTGAACCTGCTGGATACTCCGGGTCACGCCGATTTCTCCGAGGACACCTACCGGGTCCTGTCCGCCGTAGACTGCGCGGTCATGCTGCTCGACTCGGCCAAGGGCCTGGAGCCGCAGACGCTGAAGCTGTTCGACGTATGCCGGAGCAGGGCCGTCCCGGTGATCACGTTCGTGAACAAGTGGGACCGCCCGGGCCGGGAGCCGCTGGAACTGCTCGACGAGATCGAGCAGCGGATCGGGCTCCGCCCGGACCCGCTGAACTGGCCGGCGGGGGCGGCCGGTGACTTCCGCGGGCTCATCGAGCGCGCCACCGGCGAGTACACCGTCTTCGCCAGGACCCCGGGCGGCGCCGGGCGCGCCGCGGAAACCAGGCTGGATGCCCGCGCCGCCGCGGCGCGTGACGGCCAGGCCTACGCGACGGCGCTGGAGGAACTCGCGCTGCTCGACGAGATCTACGGCGATCCCGGGGCTCTGGGCGGCTCTGGGGCCGCCGTGGACCTGCCGTCCTTCCTGGCCGGGGTATCGAGCCCGGTGCTGTTCGGGGCCGCGCTGCCGAACTTCGGCGTGCGCCGGCTGCTGGACGCCGTGACGTCGCTGGCCCCGCCGCCCGCGGCGCGAAAGGACATCGACGGGTTGCCGCGCCCGCTCGAGGCCCCGTTCTCCGGCCTGGTGTTCAAGGTACAGGCCAACATGGATCCGGCGCACCGGGACCGGGTGGCGTTCGTGCGGGTGTGCTCGGGACGGTTCGAGCGCGGCATGGTTCTGACCCACGCCGCGACCGGGCGTCCGTTCGCCACCAAGTACGCGCAGGCGATGTTCGGCCAGGACCGCGCGACCCTCGACGTCGCCTATCCAGGCGACGTGATCGGCCTGGTCAATGCCGCCGCGCTGCGCCCGGGCGACACGCTGTACGCCGGCGACGCCCCGGTTGAGTTCCCGCCCATTCCCAGCTTCGCGCCCGAGCACTTCGCCGTGGTACGCGGGAAGGAAGCGGGCAAGCAGAAGCAGTTCCGGCGCGGGATCGAGCAGCTCGACACCGAGGGTGTCGTCCAGGTCCTGTCCTCCGACCTGCGGGGAGACCAGGCCCCGGTGCTGGCCGCGGTCGGACCGCTCCAGTTCGACGTGGTGCGGGACCGGCTCCAGCACGAGTTCGGCGCCTACGCCGAGCTTGACCATCTCGATTACACGCTGGCCAGGCGCACCGACGCCGAGGGCGCCCGCGCGCTGGCCGGCCAGCGCGGCACCGAGGTGCTGACCCGCCGCCGTGACGGTGCCTTGCTCGCGCTGTTCAGCGACAAGTGGCGACTGGGCCAGCTGCGGCGCGAGCACCCCGGGATCCTGCTCAAGCCCCTCATCGCCGACGGCTAGGAGCGCGGCGCCTCAGCCCATCCTGGCCCCGTCGATCTGGTCGAAGTCGCCGACGCCGTTGCTGATCCCGCCGCCGCCCGACCACTGCCACATGAGGGCGTACTTGCTGGAGCTGGTCTGGCCGCCGAAGAACTGCGCGCACCCGCCGGACTTCAGGCACCAGCCACGGGGCGCGGCCGACAGGCTCGAGGTCTCCGGCAGGTAGGTCCACTCATAGCTGTCCTGGATGGAGGCGTAGGTCCCGGTCCCGAAGATCGAAGTCCAGGTGCTCGCGGCGGAGTAGACGCCGACCTTATAGGACGAGTGGGCGGTGATGTAGGCCGCGAACCCGTTGAAGTCGGCACGGTCGACGCTGGTCGGGACGAAGCTCTGCTTCACCTTGCCGCTGCACGCCGAGGTATACACCGAGCTCCAGCCGTTGTCGGGAGCAGGCGTGTAATCGGGCGCGTTCCCGGGGATTTCGACGTCCATGAAGACGACGCGATAGGTCACGTGAACGTGCCCGATGTCGTACAGGGTCCGGGCCGCCTGCTGCTCCCCCCACACGTACGCCTCGGTCGTCGTGCCGTTGTAGTGCGGGTCCACCCCCGGTCCGCCCATGAACCAGTAGACCCCGGTGCCGATGCCCTTGTGGTACACGGTGTAGTTGGTGTTCGCCTGCGCGCTGTTGGTGGCCGACCAGACGACGATCTTGTGGCACCCGGCCAGGTTGGCCCAGTTACCGGTCATCCCGATGTACCCGCCGTAGGCGCCGCCGAGGTACGGCATGCGGTACGGCGCCTGGCCGGGAACGGTGACCGTCGCGCTGTCCGTGCCCGACCAGAACCCGGGCGGGCCATCGCCAGCCGGCGCTGCCGCCGCCGCGGAGGCGGCAGCGCCGCTCGCCAGCACCAGGGCCAGGCAGGCCGCCACGGCCAGCCATGCTCGTTTCATGTTGCCTCCACCACGCGAATCTTCTGCAGCGAACTCACCGCCATGCCACTCGCGCCCGGCTCGCGACGCGAACAGGCCATGGGCCCTCTGCGCAGGGTCGTACGTCACGGCCGTTTCGTCTCATGCCTCCGTCGGGTGGCCTGTTCGCCAGGATCGCTAACTTCTTTGACGGTCCGGCTCCGCCGATGGTTGGGCGCCATCTGGTTGTAGGCCTGACCGGTACCGTCCCCATGGCCGCGACCTCCCGGACCGCCGCGTGCTAGGTGCGGCGAGGTGCCGGCAGGCCGATGAAGGGCACGGCCTCGGGGTCGTGCAGGATGGCGGCGCCCAGCTTGTTGACCCGCACGGCGGCCAGGCCGTCGTACCGGGACAGGTAGGCGAGCTGGTCGGCGCCCCACAGGGCACGGTAGTCATCGCGCGCGCCGCGGGGGTCGGCGTAGGCCACGTCGATAAGGCCGAGGGTCGCCGCGTACTCGAAGAGCACGCACAGCGCGTACCTGCCCTCGACGATGTCCCAGGCGGCCGGGCCGGAGTGACCGAGGGATCCGTAGTAGGAGTCGGCGATGTACAGCCGCCAGAGCGCCAGCAGGCTCCTGACCGCCACGAGCGGCGGCTGCTGGTGGTGCAGGATATCGAGCAGTTCGCCGACGCTGGTCCAAGCGCCGGGCTCGATCGTGGCGAGTCCGGCGGTCACCGCGGCGCGGCGCGTGACCGCAGCGGTCAAGGTGGCGGACCTTCGCTGTCCCTTGATGGCCCCGACGCGGGACAGCTCGTCGTACGACACGATCCTCAGCCACCTGGCCCACAATTGGCTGAGCGCCTGATAGGACGGCCTGGCCAGGACCGCGTGGCCGTGCGCGGTCAGTTCGAGCCGGGTGCCGGCCCGGCCCTCGCGCGGGGACCCGGGAGAGTCGTCTGGACAGGCTGGTACGGCCAGGCCCCCGGCCTGGATGAGCAGCGGCCACGCGAACGCCGCGATCGGCTCGCCGGCGTCGTAGTAATCGCCGGCGACCAGGGCGTCCTCGACCAGCTTGACGGTGGCGGCGGACGGCTGCCTGGTGGCGGCGCACCGTAGCTGTCCGTCCGCGGCCAGCTCGAGGACGGCGACGAGGTTAGACAGCGCGTCCGGCGCGGTGCAGCGGATCAAGAGCGGATCCGCGGCGACGTGCTCCGCGCGTTCGTAAATGACGCTGACCGTGCCCTCGGCCACGAGAAAACCCTAGCGGCTGGCCGGGCGGCAGGGTACTAGCCGCGCCGTCGGACCGGTACTGACCTCGGAAATGATCCGGATCTGCCGTACCGGACAGCTGGTCCTGGCCGGTTCGGTTCGCCATTATGGTCTGGTGGCGATGGCAGGACCGGCATTGAGCGGCGACGAGCCGGCGGGGGTCGCCTTTCCCGTCTCGGCGGACGGCCGCCGGAGCACCTCGGCGCTGGGCCGCGATGTGGTCGCGGACGCGCTGACCGAGGTCGACCCGGCCGGGGCGCTCGCTGCGGGGCGGGAAACGAACTGGCGCTCGGGCTACATGACGCATTTCCGCAGGCTGATCGAGGCCGGGCTGGCCTCTCGGCAAGCCGCGGTGTCGGTGGCCCGCGACGGGCTGCGGTCGCTGCACGGGCGGATGCGCGTCGTCGGCCCGGGCGGTGAGGAGACCGGCCTTGACGCTCTGGCCTCGGCGCCCGCGCGGACCGTGCCGGAAACGGTCACGGTGACAGGCGCGGGAGTGGCGGAACGTGAGCTGTCGGTGCCCTACCGCGGTGAGCGGCTGCGCGGCGCCGACCTGCTGCGCAGGCTGGAAACGTGGACCGCCGAGGGCGTCATCGAGCCGTCCTGCGCGGAGGCCGTCCGGGCGGTCGCGGCGCACCCCGATTGGCTGGCCGCGCCCGGCCGGACGGTCGTGGTCCTCGGGGCGGGCGCCGAAGTGGGCCCGCTGCCCGTGCTGCTGAACTGGGGCGCCCGGGTGATCGGGGTCGACCTGCCCCATGCCCCCGTCTGGGAGCGGGTCCTGCAGACAGCGCGCCGCAGCGGGGGGACGCTGCTGGTCCCGGTAGCCGGCCAGCGTCGCCCGGAGGATCGGGTCGAGGATCTCGCGCAGCGCGCCGGCCTGGACCTGACCAGCGACGTCCCCGCCGTCGCGGACTGGCTCGCCGCGGCCGACGGCCCGCTGGTCCTGGGCAACTACGTCTACGCCGACGGCGCGGCCAACGTCCGGGTCTCCAGCGCCGTCGACGCGCTGACGGTGCGGCTGCAGGCCAGGCGCCCCGACGTGGCGCTCGCGTTCCTCGCCACGCCGACCGACGTGTTCGCCGTCCCGTCGGACGCGGTCGCCCAGGCGGCCAGCGCCTACGCGGCCAGGTCCCGGCAGGCGAAGATCGGCCGGTGGCCGCTGCAGGCTCTATCCGGCGGGCGGCTGCTCCGCCGGGCCTATCCGCCCGGCGCTGACCCGGGCATCTGCGACAGCCTGATACCGCAGCAGGGACCCAACTACGCGCTGGCCAAGCGCTTGCAGCGCTGGCGGGCCACGGTCGCCAGGGACGGCGGCGCGACGGTGTCGATGAACGTCGCCCCGCCGACGCGAACCCGGTCGGTGCTGAAGAACCGGCTGCTGGCCGCGGGATACGCCGGCGCGCACCGGTTCGGCGTGCAGGTCTTCGAACCCGCCACGACCAAGACGCTCATGGCAGCGTTGCTCGTTTACGACCTGCAGACCGGCGGCGGACCCGCCCAGGCGCACCCCTGGCAGGACGAGGCACGCTCGGCGGCGCACGGCGGGCTGTGGCGCGGCGCCTACACCCCGCGCAGCGCGCTCAGCCTCGCGATGCTGCTCGGGTACACCGCGGCCAGGAACGGGCCTACCTGACCGCGCCCGCCAGCGCTTCGGACAGGTCGGCCAGGCCGATCGGGCCGAGGCTCAGCGCGGCGGTATGCCAGCGTCTCAGGTCGAATCCCGGCCGCCGCTTGGCCTCTTCCCGAGCCGCCAGCCAAGCGCGTTCCCCCAGCTTGTATGAGATGGCCTGGGCTGGCCAGCCGAAGTAGCGGACCACCTCGGCGTGAACCCGGTGCGGCTCGCGGCGGCCTAGCTTGCTCAGCAGCTCGCAGGCCCTCCCGAAGGTCCACCGTGACCCGTCCGGCAGCGGCAGGTCCAGGTGGACGCCGATGTCGATCACCACCCGCATGGCACGCACCGCCGATCCGCCCAGCATGCCCAGGCGCGTACCCGGCTCGGTGAACCAGCCGAGCTCATCGGCGAAGCGCTCGGCGTACAGGGCCCAGCCCTCGCCGTGCCCGCTGACGAAGTTGGATTTCGCGAACCGTGACAGCCTGTCCCCGGCGGTCATGGCCGCGCCCGCCTGCAGGTGGTGGCCGGGTACCCCCTCGTGGAAGACGATGGAGAGCTCGGACCAGGTGTGGAATCGGTCCGTGCCGACCCGTCCGCCGAGCGGCCACCAGGTACGTCCGGGCCTGGTCAGGTCTTCGCTGGGCGGCGTGTAATAGGCGGCGCCGGATGTCGAGCCGCGGGCGAGCACGACCTCGATCCTGCGCAGCGGTTCGGGGATGTCGAAGTGCACGCCGTCCAGCTGCTCGATGGCTCGGTCGTGACGTTCCTGCAGCCAGGCCAGGTACGCGTCCTCGCCGACCACGTAACCGGATTCATTGAGGATGGCGGTCGCCTCCGCCGCGCTCGCGCCGGGACTGATCTTGTCGGCTTCGACCGTCATCTCGGCTTCGATCCGGGCGAGTTCGGCCCAGCCCCACTCGTAGGCCTCTGCGAAATCGATATCCGCGCCCAGGCTGAGCCGGGCGGCTACCGCGTACCGTTCGGCGCCGACGCCGTCCACTTCGGTCGCCCGGGGCGCGTAGTCCTCGCGGAGGTAGCGCGCTACCCCCGCGTACCCCTGGTAGGCCCGGGCAGCGGCCGCCGCGAGCTCGGCCGCGAGCGGGCCGTCGCCGTAGGAGGCGACCAGAGCCCCGTGGCTCCCCACGCAGTGATCGGCCGCCACGGCGGCCTGCACCGCCTGCCTGCGGGCCGCGGTCAGGCCCTGGCTGAGCCCGGCGTCCAGGCTGGCCCGCCAGCTAGCGAACATGCCCGGGATCGCGGCCAGCCGCGCCGCGACGTTCCGCCAGTCGTCGTCGCCGGTGCGCGGCAGCAGATCCACGCTGTCCCTGATGAAGCTGATCTGGCCGATCGGGGCCCGCACCAACCGGAGCGGCTCGTTGAGCTGATACCAGGCCAGCTGGGCCTCGAGCCGCTCCCGCAGGAACCCGGCGGCCAGCCGGTCGGCATCCGAGGCAATGTCCAGCGGCTCGAGCGCGGCCAGCGTCGCGGTGATGAGCTCGGTCCGGGCGGC
>JASIGD010000610.1 GCA_030045295.1 Streptosporangiaceae bacterium | reverse complement strand
CGGCGGGTCCCGCGCCGCCGGCGGGTCCCGCGCCGCCGGCAGGCCCGGGCCGGCCAGCAGGCCGCGGATGGCCGGCGGGTCCCGGGTCACAGACCGACGCGGACGTGTACGTCTACCGGGACACCGGCGGACAGCCAGGTGGCCCCGCTGCCGGTTCGCCCGATCCAGCCGAACGCGACGCGGCCTACTGGTATGGCCCGCTGGCCGAAGATCCCGCGCCGATGCGCGCGGAAACCCGCGGCCCCTTCGAGCCGCTGACGTCCTCCAGCGGGCCGTCGCCCGCGACGGCACGCCTGCAGCCAGCGGAGCCCGACGCGGCGGGCCAGGCCGGGACCGAGCCGGGCCCGCCGCCGGTCGGCGGTGCGCGCGATCAGGACCCGGACGAGACGGCGGATGCGCGGGCACGCAAGCTGGAGCGGATCAAGGACTTCTACCTGACCGCGGAAGCTATCGGTGAGCACAACGTCGACAAGCACTTCGATCAGCTCCTGGCGCAGCAACGCGAGCTGATCAGCGACTACTTCGGGCCATCCGCCGCGGCGCAGCCGACCGGCGGCCGGCCCGGCGCGCCCGAAGACGCGGGCGTAGCCGCGGAACGACCTCGCGCATGGTAGGCCCGGACCCGCGCGCGCTGGTGGTCGCGGTCCTCGGGCTGGGGGAGGCGGGCTCGCTGATCGCGGGTGACTTGCTCGACGCTGGCGTGCGAGTCCGGGGCTACGACCCGGCGGTCGCCGCGGCCCCGGGCATCACAGACACCGGCAGCGAGTCCGAGGCGGCGCGCGGAGCCGACCTGGTCCTGAGCGTGAACAGCGCCAAGGCCGCGGTGGACGCCTTCCGGGCCGGCCTGTCCGGCCTGCGCCCCGGCGCCCTGTGGGCCGACCTGAATACGGCCTCGCCGGGCACCAAACGCGAACTGGCGGGTATCGCTGAGGCCGGCGGCGTTCCCTTCGCCGACGTGGCGATGATGGCGCCCGTGCCCGGGCGCGGACTGCACGTGCCGATGCTGGCCAGCGGGGGCGGCGCGGCGCGCTATGCGCGGATGCTGGGGCCCCTGGGCGCTGCTATCGAGGTCCTCGAGGGCCCGGCCGGCCTCGCGGCGAGCAAGAAGCTGCTGCGCAGCGTCTTCTACAAGGGCATGGCCGCGGCCGTGGTCGAAGCGCTCGAGGCGGCGCGGGCGGCAGGTCACGAGCGGTGGCTGCATGAGCACATCGCCGCTGAGCTGGCCGCCGCGGACGCGGACACGGTGGAGCGGATCATCGACGGGACCAGCCGGCACGCGCTGCGCCGGACCGCGGAGATGGAAGCGGCCGCGGACATGCTCACCGAGCTTGGCGTCCGGCCGCTGATCGCCGACGCCAGCCGCGCTCTGCACGAGCGCCTCGCGGACCAGGCCCCGCCGGCCCGGGACGACCTCAGGCCAGCGGCCTCAGCGCGTCGGCCAGGGGCTCCAGGGAATCGGGCTTCGGGTGGTGCGGGAGGTTCACGATGATCAGGTCGGCGCCGGCGTCGCGGTAGGCGGCCGCCGCGGCGACCACGGGTTCCAGGCCCGCGTTAGGGTCGATGCGCACGTTGACCGAGCAGGTGATCTCGTTCACGTCGCGCCCGAGAGCCGCGCAGTGCCCGGCCAGCACGTCCTTCAGCTCGAGCCACTCTTGCGGGCTCTCGGTGATGGCGTTCCACTGCTGAGCCCAGCGTGCCACTGAGCGCAGCGTGCGCTTCCTGCCGCGCCCGCCGATGGTGACCGGCGGATGCGGCCGCTGTACCGGCTTCGGCTCGCATCGGGCCTCGGTGAGCCGCACGTACCGGCCAGCGAACGTCGTGGTGGTCTGGCTCAGCAAGCCGATGATGGCCTGGACACCCTCATCGAACCGGTCGAACCGCTCGCGCAGCGGCGGCAGGTCGATCCCGTATGCGTCGCACTCCATCTGGTTCCAGCCGGCGCCAAGCCCGAGTTCCAGCCGCCCGCCGGAGATGATGTCGACGGTGGCGGCCATGTTGGCTAGCACCGCCGGGTGGCGGTAGATCATGCCGGTGACCTGGCAGCCGATCCGTATCCGCCGGGTCGCCTGCGCCATCGCGGCCAGCATGGTCCACGCTTCGAAGTTCGGCCCGGTCAGGTCGCCGGTCAGCGGGTAGAAGTGGTCCCAGTTCCACGCCGACTCGAACAGCGGGATCTCGTCCGCCGCGATCCACGCGTCGCGGATCTCCTCCCACGTCTGGTGCTCGGGGCGTGTCTTGATCGCGAAGCGCATTGCGTGACGTCCTCTCCGGCACGGATCCGACGGTTACAGCGTTATCCTAGTGAGCCAGGGGGTTTGCACGGATCGGGGATAGGGTGAGCGGCCATGGCCACGGTGTCGCTGGTAATCGGCGGTCTGCTGCTCGGCGTGATCATCGGCATCGCGGCGTACGGGTGGGTCACGCTTCCGGCGGATGCCCGCGTGCCGGTTCATTACGGCGTGGGCTACAACAACTTCAGGTCGAAGACCACCGGTCTCATCATGTGGCCGGTGGCCGGGGCCGTGATCTACGGGCTCTTTGTCGGGGTGATCGCGCACGTCATCAAGCCGAACCACCCGAACGGGAGCGCGTCGGCGCCGCTGATCATCTTGCCCATCGTGCTCGCCTTGGTCTGCTTGTTCGAGTGGGGCGCGATCGCGGTCGCGAGACGGAACAGCACGGTCCGTTCGGAATAAGGGATCCCGGAATTGCGGCGGCTGGCCTGCCGCCGGACCTCAGCCGGGAAACCGGCCCTCCCAAGTACCTTGATATCGAGATACTGTAGGTTGAGCGGGGTGAGACGTTAGGCGCGAGCGAGGAGGCGCAGCGACGATGACCGTGAACAGCTTCGGCAGCCGATCGACGCTTCAGGCCGCGGGCCAGCGGTACGAGATCTACCGGCTGGACGCGGTGGACGGGTCGGATAGCCTCCCGTTCAGCCTGAAGATCCTGCTGGAGAACCTGCTCCGCAACGAAGACGGCGCCAACATCGCGGCCGGCCACATCACCGCGCTCGCGCACTGGGATCCCGGCCAGAAGCCCGATACCGAGATCCAGTTCACCCCGGCCCGGGTGATCCTGCAGGACCTGACCGGCGTGCCGGCGGTCGTCGACCTGGCCGCCATGCGCGAGGCCATGCAGGCCCTGGGCGGAGACCCCAGGAAGATCAACCCGCTCATCCCCGCCGAGCTGGTCATCGACCATTCGGTGGTGGCCGACGTGTTCGGCCGACCGGACGCGTTCACCAGGAACGTGGAGATCGAGTTTGGTCGCAACCGGGAGCGGTTCGGCTTCCTGCGCTGGGGCCAGGACGCGTTCGGCCAGTTCAAGGTGGTCCCGCCCGGGACCGGCATCGTGCACCAGGTGAACATCGAGTACCTGGCCAGGGTCGTGATGACCAGGGACGGCACGGCGTACCCGGACACCTGCCTGGGCACCGACTCGCACACCACGATGCAGAACGGCCTGGGGGTGCTGGGCTGGGGCGTCGGCGGGATCGAGGCCGAAGCGGCCATGCTCGGCCAGCCGGTTTCCATGCTCATCCCGAAGGTCGTCGGGTTCCGGCTGACCGGCGAGCTGCCCAGCGGCGCGACCGCCACCGACCTCGTGCTCACCATCACCGAGCTGCTGCGCAAGCACGGCGTGGTCGGCAAGTTCGTCGAGTTCTGCGGCGAGGGGGTGGCCGCGGTACCGGTCGCTAACCG
>JASIGD010000609.1 GCA_030045295.1 Streptosporangiaceae bacterium | reverse complement strand
CCTTCTCGGTGGCCGCCTCGCCGGCCAGGGCGATGCGCACGGACAGGTCCGTGACGTCGGGAAGGAACTCGTGCAGCGGCGGGTCGATCAGCCGGATCGTCACCGGCAGGCCGTCCATGGCGTCGAGGATCTCCACGAAGTCCCCGCGCTGCAGCGGCTCCAGGGCGTCCAGCGCGCGCTGGCGGTCTTCGTCTGTCTCGGCCAGGATGAGGTCCTCGACGAGCTGGCGGCGCTCGCCGAGGAACATGTGCTCGGTGCGGACCAGGCCGACGCCGCCGGCGCCGAACCGGCGGGCCCGGGCGCAGTCCGGGCCGGTGTCGGCGTTGGCGTACACGCCGAGGCGGCGCTTGTCATCGGCGTGCACCATGATCGTGTGCACGGCCCGGATCAGGTCGTCGGCCTCGTCGGAGTGCGGGTGCAGCTCGCCTTCGAAATACCGCACGACCGCGGACGAGACGACCGGGACCTCGCCGGCGTAGACCACGCCGCTGGTCCCGTCGATGGAGATCACGTCGCCCTCGCGGACCGTGACGCCGCCCGGGGCGGTGAACATCCTGGCCTTGGTGTCCACGTCGAGTTCTTCGGCGCCGCAGACGCAGGTCTTGCCCATGCCGCGGGCGACCACGGCCGCGTGGCTGGTCTTGCCGCCGCGGCTGGTCAGGATGCCCTGAGCGGCGATCATGCCGTGCAGGTCGTCCGGGTTGGTCTCGCGGCGGACCAGGATCACCTTCTCGCCGTCGGCGGCCAGTTCGACCGCGCGGGCCGAGTCGAAGACGGCCTTGCCGACCGCTGCGCCGGGCGACGCGCTGATGCCGGTGGCGATCTTGGTGACCTGGGCGCTGGTGTCGAATCTGGGGAACATCAGCCGGGCCAGCTCGTCACCGGAGACCCGGCTGAGCGCCTCGTCCATGTCGATGAGCCCCTGGTCCACGAGCTGGATGGCGATGCGGAACGCCGCCGCGGCGGTGCGCTTGCCCACCCGGGTCTGCAGCATCCACAGCTTGCCGCGCTCGATGGTGAACTCGATGTCGCACAGGTCGCGGTAGTGGTTCTCCAGCGTGCGCATGATCTGCATCAGCTGGTCGAACGACGCCTTGTCGATGTTCTCCAGGTCCTGCAGCGGGACGGTGTTCCTGATGCCGGCCACGACGTCCTCGCCCTGCGCGTTTTGCAGGTAGTCGCCGTACACGCCCTGGGCGCCGGTGCCGGGATCCCTGGTGAACGCCACGCCGGTGCCCGAGTCCAGGCCCAGGTTGCCGAACACCATCGCGACCACGTTCACGGCCGTGCCCAGGTCCGCGGGGATGCGCTCCTGCCGGCGGTAGAGGATGGCGCGCGGCGCGTTCCAGGAGTCGAACACGGCCCTGATGGCCAGGTCCATCTGCTCCCTGGGATCCTGAGGGAAGTCGTCCCCGGTCTGCGTCTTGACGATGTCCTTGAACGTCGCGACGAGGTTCTGCAGGTCGGCCGCGTCCAGGTCGACGTCGTTGCGGACGCCCTTGGCCTGCTTGGCCTGGTCGAGGGCGTGCTCGAAGTGCTCGCCGTCGATATCGAGCACCGTCTTGCCGAACATCTGGATCAGGCGCCGGTAGGAGTCCCAGGCGAACCGCTCGTTGCCGGCCTGCTTGGCCAGGCCCTGCACCGACTCGTCGGACAGGCCGATGTTGAGGACGGTCTCCATCATGCCCGGCATGGAGAACTTGGCCCCGGACCTGACGCTGACGAGCAGCGGGTCGGCCGGATCGCCGAGCTTGCGGCCCATCGTGCTTTCCAGCTGGTCCAGGTGGGCCGCGATTTCCTCGTCGAGGCCTTCTGGCGTGGTGCCTTGTTCCAGGTAATAACGGCAGGCCTCGGTGGTAATGGTGAATCCGGGCGGGACCGGCAGGCCGATGTTGGTCATCTCGGCCAGGTTGGCGCCCTTGCCGCCCAGTAGGTCCTTAAGGTCCTTGTTTCCCTCGGTGAAGTCATAGACGAGCTTCGGCACTTCCTGCTCCTCGCAGCGCGCGACATCATGTATTCACTCGGGACTCTACCGTCGGCGCCGGCCTTCCGTGCAGGGACGTAAGCCCTTAGTGGCGCGCGGCCGGGCGCACGGGCTCCCGGATCTGGTGACAATGAGGGTATGAGCGACGAGACAGTCGGGCTGCTGCACCCCGGCGAAATGGGCGCCGCGGTCGGGCGGTGCCTGGCCGAGGGCGGGCACCAGGTGGTGTGGATCCCGGAAGGGCGCAGCGCGGCGACCGCGGCGCGCGCGAAGGCGGCGGGGCTGACCGCCGCCGACGGGGGCCTGGCCGGCTTGGTCCGGCGGGCGGACATCGTCGTGTCGATCTGCCCGCCGCACGCGGCGCTCGACGTCGCCCGCCAGGTGGCCGGGGCCGGGTTCGGCGGCATCTTCGTCGACGCCAACGCGATCTCACCGGCGACCGCGCGCGAGGTCGCCGGCATCGTGCAGGCCGGCGGCGCCGCGTACGTCGACGGGGGAATCATCGGGCCGCCGCCGACGGCTCCCGGCCGCACCCGGCTCTACCTTGCTGGCGCGCAGGCCAGCGAGGTCCGGCGGCTGTTCGAGGGCACGGCGGTCGACGCGCGGGTGATCGACGCGCGCGTGGTTGACGCGCGCGTGGTCGACGCGGGTTCGGCGACCGGGGCGGCGTCGGCGGTGAAAATGGCGTACGCCTCCTGGACCAAGGGCACCGCGGCGCTGGTCCTGGCGGCGCGGGCGCTGGCCCGCGCCGAGGGCGTGGAGGACACGCTGCTGGCCGAGTGGGCGATGTCCCAGCCCGGTCTGGCCGGTCGCTCGGCCGGCGCGGCCCGGTCCGCGGCGGCCAAGGGCTGGCGCTGGATCGCCGAGATGGAAGAGATCGCCGCGGCCATGGGCGCGGCAGGCCTCCCGGAGGGCTTTCATAAGGCCGCGGCGGAGATCTACAGCCGCTCCCGGCACGCCCCCGGGCCCGGCCTGGATGAGGTCCTGGCGGCGCTGACAGGTGACACCCGGGACCGTTCGGGATAAAGAGATTTTCCCGAACGAGCCTGGGTACTTGCCTCGGAGATAGCGCGCCGTCAGCAGGGGCCGAGGCGCTCGGTCAGGTAGGACACGACGCTGTCGACGCCGACGCGCTCCTGGCGCATGGAGTCGCGGTCCCGGACCGTTACCGCCTGGTCGTCCAGGGTGTCGAAGTCGACGGTGACGCAGTACGGGGTGCCGATCTCGTCCTGCCGCCGGTACCGGCGGCCGATGGCGCTGGCGTCGTCGAAGTCGGTGGTCCAGTGCTTGCGCAGGTCCGCAGCGAGATCGCGGGCCTTGGGCGACAGCTCGGGGTTGCGCGACAGCGGCAGCACCGCGGCCTTGACCGGCGCGAGCCTGCGGTCCAGCCGCAGCACGGTCCGCTTTTCCAGGCGGCCCTTGGCGTCCGGCGCCTCGTCCTCGGCGTACGCGTCGAGCAGGAACACCAGCGCGCCCCGGTCGACGCCGGCCGCGGGCTCGATCACGTAGGGGATGAACCGCTCGCCTGACTCCTGGTCGAGGTAGGACATGTCGTGGCCGGACGCGTTCTGATGGGTGGTCAGGTCATAATCGGTGCGGTTGGCGATTCCCTCCAGCTCGCCCCACTCGCTACCCGCGAAGTCAAACTTGTACTCGATGTCGACGGTGCGCTTGGAATAGTGCGAGCGCTTTTCCGCGGGGTGCTCGTAGAGGCGCAGGTTCTCCTTGCGGATGCCGAGGTCGGTATACCAGCCGAACCGTTCCTCGATCCAGCGCTCGTGCCATTCCTCGTCGGTGCCCGGGCGGACGAAGAACTCCATCTCCATCTGCTCGAATTCCCTGGTGCGGAAGATGAAGTTACCCGGGGTGATCTCGTTGCGGAACGACTTGCCGATCTGGCCGATGCCGAACGGGATCTTGCGGCGCGAGGTCTGCAGCACGTTCTTGAAGTTGATGAAGATGCCCTGCGCGGTCTCCGGGCGCAGGTAGGCCAGGCCCGACTCGTCCTCCACCGGGCCGAGGTGGGTGCGCAGCAGGCCGTTGAACATGCGCGGCTCGGTGAACGCGCCCTTCGTGCCGCAGTTCGGGCAGGTGATGTCGGCGAGCCCGTTGGCCGGGGCGTGGCGGTGCTTTTCCTCGTACGCCTCGATCAGCTGGTCGGCGCGGTACCGCTTATGGCAGACCAGGCACTCGGTGAGCGGGTCGACGAACTCGGTGACGTGACCGCTCGCCACCCACACCTCCGGGGCGAGGATGACCGACGAGTCGAGGCCGACGATGTCGTCGCGCTCGGTCACCATCGTCCGCCACCACTGGCGCTTGATGTTGTTCTTCAGCTCGACGCCGAGCGGGCCGTAGTCCCAGGAAGCCCGCAGGCCACCGTAGATCTCGCTGGACGGGTAGACGAAGCCCCGTCGCTTGCTCAGGTTGACAACGGCATCGAGCCGGTCACTGCGCAGTGCCATCAGAGGTCTCCATCCGGCTGGCGGTCGGCGGGTGCGGCGAGCGCGATCCCTGTGCTGGTTCCGGTACGGTCCGCGGGTCTGGGTGACCGGAGGCCCTCAGCTTAGGAGCATCGCGCGATGATCGCGAACTGAATTCGGCGGGCAGGTACCTGAGCGCTGCTAAAGGGCCGGGTCTTCGGGGGGCGGAACCGGGTTTGGCTCGGCGCCGCCGTACCTGCGGTCGCGGCTGGCGTAGATCTCGCAGGCGTGCCACAAGTGACGCCGGTCGAAATCCGGCCAGAGGGTATCCAGGAAGACCAGCTCGGCGTAGGCCGACTGCCACAGCAGGAAATTGGAAAGGCGCTGCTCGCCGGATGACCTGACGAAAAGGTCAACGTCCGGGAGCTCAGGCTCGTCCAGGTAGCGCGCGAACACCTTTTCATCGATCTTCTCCGGGCGGAGTTTTCCGGCCGCCGCTTCCGCGGCGATCGCGGCGGCCGCCGCGGCGATCTCCGCGCGCCCTCCGTAGTTGACGCAGAATTGCAGGGTCAGCACGGAGTTCCCGGCGGACATCCGCTCGGCGTCCTCCAATTCGCTGATGACGCTGCGCCAGAGCCGGGGCCGGCGCCCGGCCCACCTGATCCGGACGCCCATGTCGTTCAGCAGGTCACGGCGCCGGTGAATGACATCGCGGTTGAAGCCCATCAGGAACCGCACTTCGTCCGGCGAGCGCCGCCAGTTCTCGGTCGAGAAGGCGTAGGCGGACAGGCACGGGATGCCGAGCTCGATCGCTCCCATGATCACGTCCAGCAGCGAGGACTCGCCCCGCTTATGGCCCTCGGTCCTGGGCAGCCCGCGTTTTTTCGCCCACCGGCCGTCGCCGTCCATGACCAGGGCCACGTGCCTGGGCACCAGCTCGGGAGGTATGTCGGGCGGCTGCACGCCGCTCGGATGTGGATCGGGCGGGCGTACCGCCGCGGAACCCGGACCCCCGGTCGTGAGGTTCCGCTCGCTCATTTAGACGCGCTCCACGTGACGAAGTGAACGGATCGAATGCTCCAGGTGCCACTGAAGGTAGGCGGCCACCAGCCCGCTGCACTCTACCCGGTGCCTTCGCTCGCTGCGGTCGGCGCTGTCCCAGTCTCCGCGCAGCAGCGCGAGCATCAGGGCCACCGTCGCCGGCGCGGGCGAGGCCGCGCCGGGCGGGCGGCAGGAGGCGCACACCATGCCCCCGGCGGGGACGGCGAACGCCGACAGCCGGCGCTCTCCGCCGCAGCGGGCGCATTCCTCCAGCACCGGCGCGTACCCGGCCACCGCCAGCGAGCGCAACAAGAAGGCATCCAAGACCAGGCGGGGATCATGCTGCGCCTCGCCGAGGGTTCGCAGCCCGCCGATGAGGAGCAGCAGCTGGCGCAGCGCGGGTTCCTTTTCCACCGCGGTGAACCGCTCGGTCGTCTCCAGCATGGCCACGCCCGCGGTGTAGCGGGGGTAATCGCCGACCAGCGGCTGACCGTAGGGCCGGATCACCTCGGCCTGCGTGATCACGTCCAGCGACCGCCCCGGGTGCAGCATCAGGTCGACGTGCGTGAACGGCTCGAGCCGGGCACCGAACCGGGACTTCGTCCGGCGGACGCCCTTGGCTACCGCGCGGACCCGGCCGGTGCTCCGGCCCAGGATGGTGATGATCCGGTCCGCCTCGCCCAGCTTCTGCGTCCGCAGCACGATCCCGTCGTCCCGGTAAGGCTGCACCTATCTATTTTCACGCACGTCAGGACCTTCGGCGGCCAGGCAGGGCCGTGGGGAGCGGGCCGCGGGGAGGGACCTGCAGAGCGGCGCGGAGGCGGGAGGCCTCGTGGGCGTGACCCGCCTCCGCGCGGGCTCTCGCGGATGGCGGAGGCGGGGGGGCCTTATGGGCGCGACCTCGCCTCCGCTCCGAGTCAGGTGCGGTGCGACCGGTTCACCGCGGACACGACCGCGCGCATCGAGGCCGTGACCGTGTTCGTGTCGATGCCGACGCCCCAGAAGATCTGGCCGCCGATCTCGCACTCCACGTACGCCGCCGCCTGCGCGTCGGTGCCCTCGGTCAGCGCGTGCTCGGTGTAGTCGAGCACCCGCGCGCGCACGCCGATGGTGGCCAGCGCGTCGCAGAACGCGGAGATCGGGCCGTTGCCGACGCCTTCCACCTGGCGCGCCCGCCCGTTAGCGGATATCTCAGCGGTGAGGGCGTGCTTGGACTCCACGACCGAGGATGTCTGCTGGCCGAGCAGGGCCAGCGGGCCCTGGGCGAGATACTCGGCGGAGAAGATCTCCCACATCCGGGCCGGGGACACCTCGCCGCCCTCGGTGTCGGTGTGCGCCTGGATGACCCGGGAGAACTCGATCTGCAGGCGGCGCGGAAGGTCCAGCCGGTGCTCGGCCTTCATGACGTACGCCACGCCGCCCTTGCCCGACTGCGAGTTGACCCTGATCACCGCCTCGTACGTGCGGCCCACGTCGTGCGGGTCGATCGGCAGGTACGGGACGGCCCAGGGATAGGAGGCGAAGGGAACGCCGGCGCTGTCGGCCTCGGCCTCCAGCGCCTCGAAGCCCTTCTTGATCGCGTCCTGGTGCGAGCCGGAGAACGCCGTGTAGACCAGGTCGCCGGCGTAGGGGTGACGAGGGTGCACGGGTATCTGGTTGCAGTACTCGACGGTCCGCCTGATTTCGTCGATATCGGAGAAGTTGATCATCGGGTCGATGCCCTGGCTGAACAGGTTCAGTCCGAGCGTGACCAGGCACACGTTGCCGGTGCGCTCGCCGTTGCCGAACAGGCATCCCTCGATCCGGTCCGCGCCCGCGAGGACAGCCAGCTCGGCGTCGGCGACCGCGGTGCCCCGGTCGTTGTGCGTGTGCACGGAGAGGCAGACGTGATCGCGGTGCGGCAGGTTCCGGCTCATCCACTCGATCTGGTCGGCGTAGACGTTCGGGGTGGACCGCTCGACCGTGCACGGCAGGTTGAGGATGATCTCCCGGCCCGAGCCGGGCTGCCAGACGTCCATGACGCCCGCGCAGACGTCGGCGGCGAAGTCGAGCTCGGTGTCCATGAAGATCTCCGGCGAGTACTCATAGCCGAAGTCGGCGCCGCCGAGATATTCCTCCGCGTACTTCATCACGTGGCGGGTGCCTTCGACGGCGAGCGCCTTGCATTCCTCGCGGTCGATGCGGAACACCACCCGGCGGAAGATCGGGGCCGTCGCGTTGTACAGGTGCACGGTGGCCCGCCGCGCGCCGCGCAGCGACTGGACGGAACGCTCGATCAGGTCCTCCCGCGCCTGGGTGAGCACGGAGATCCTGACGTCATCGGGGATGCGGTCGTCCTCGATCAGCTCGCGGACGAAGTCGAAATCCGCCTGGCTCGCGGACGGGAATCCGACCTCGATCTCCTTGTAGCCCATCCGCACCAGCAGCTCGAACATCTTGTGCTTGCGGGCCGGGCTCATCGGGTCGATCAGCGCCTGGTTACCGTCCCGCAGATCGGTCGACAGCCAGCGCGGCGCCTTGGTGATGGCTTTGCCGGGCCAGGTGCGGTCCGGCAGGTCGACCGGCCGGAACGGCGTGTAGCGGTGGCACGGCATGCCGCTCGGCTGCTGCTGGACGGGCGCGACGCGATTGAACGCGTGATCCTGCTGCATTTGTCTGCTGCTTCCTCGTAGCTGGTGGCGATGGCCGGTGTCGGCCGGGAAACGGCCAGCGGACGCGCGCGGACCCGCGGCGAGGGAGCCGGCCTATCGGCCCCCGCCGCGGCCGCTAAGGAGGAGCAGCTCGCGCAACATTGCCAACCACTGTACCAGCCGGGGTGAGCCCGCAGACGGCAGGGTCACGCATCCGCGCCAGCCCCGCTGAACTGACCGCGGCAACCAGCGCGCGGATATTCGGTGGCGCTGATCCGGCGGGCGGGGTTGGCTGTGAGGGTGGGCATGATGCGGTTCGCCGACCAGATGCGCATCGAGCGATTCGACCCGGAGACTGACCCGGCACGAGTGCGCGACTGCTTCGAGGTCTTCCGCGCCGCCGAGTCGGCCGACGATCCCGAAGGTCCGCCCATGTCGCGCCGCGTGTTCGAGGGCTGGCTGAGGACCGGCTGGATCGGTGACCCGCGCGAAACCTGGTTCGTGTCCGCGGCCGACGACACCGTAGCCGGCTGGTACCTGCTGGAACTGCCGGCCAGGGACAACCCGCGCCTGGCCAGCGTGTTTCCCGGAGTGCGGCCGGACCGGCGGCGGCAGGGATACGGCACGGCGCTGCTGCGGCACGCCGCGGGCCGGGCGCTCGCGGACGGCCGCAGCCTGCTGGCGTCGTTCGCCTGGGAGCAGTCCGCGGGCGAGAAGTTCGCCCGGTCCATCGGCGCGACCCCCGGTATCGCGCAACTCAGGCGGGCGCTTGACCTGGATGCGCTGCCCGCTGGCCGCCTCGGCGAACTCCGCGCCGCAGCCGAGCAGGCCTCGGCCGGCTACTCGCTGATCTTCTGGACCTGGCCCACCCCGGAGAAGTACCTGGACCAGGTGGCCGCGATCAACCGGGCGCTCGCCGACGCGCCGCGCGACCCGAGCTGGGAGCCCTCGGCGTGGGACGCGGAGCGCGTGCGGGACTTCGACCGCCGGATCCAGCTGCAGGGGGTGCGGGCTTACACGGTGGCGGCGCGGCACGACGCGACCGGCGAGCTGGCCGGCCTGACCCAGGTCGAGATCGCGGCCGAGTCACCGGGCTGGGCGTTCCAGGGGCTGACCGCGGTGCTCAGGGCGCACCGGGGCCACCGGCTCGGGCTGCTGCTCAAGGTGGCGATGCTGGACTGGCTGGCCGAAGCCGAGCCGGGCATCCAGCGGATCGAAACCGGGAACGCCGACGGCAACCGGCACATGATCGCGATCAACGAGGCGCTCGGCTACCGGCTGCTGGGCCAGCCGGCCCGCGGCTGGGAGCTGCCGGTGGCAGACGTGCTGCAGGGGGTTCCCGGGTCTCAGTCGTAGAAGCCGAGGCGGCGGAGCTGCCGGGGGTTCCGCTGCCAGTCTTTGGCGATCTTGACGTGCAGGTCGAGGTAGACCTTCGCGCCGAGCAGCGCCTCGATCTGGCGGCGGGCCCGGCTGCCGACCTGTTTCAGCCGGGCGCCTTTGGCCCCGAGGACGATGGCCTTCTGGCTCGGGCGCTCCACGTACAGCTCGGCGTGCACGTCGACCAGATCGTCCCGGCCGGGCCGCGGGCCCATTTCCTCGACCACGACCGCGATCGAGTGCGGCAGCTCGTCCCGGACGCCCTCCAGGGCCGCCTCCCTGATCAGCTCGGCGACCATGATCTGTTCCGGCTCGTCGGTCAGCTCGCCGTCGGGGTAGAGCGGCATGCCTTCGGGCAGATGGGAGACGAGCACGTCGGCGAGGACGTCGAGCTGGAAGCCGGTCACCGCGGAGACCGGAACCACGTCCGCCCAGTCGCCCAGCTGGCTCACCGCGACCAGCTGCTCCGCGACCCGTTCCGGCGGCGCCTGGTCGGTCTTGGTGACGACCGCCACCACCGGGGTCTTCGCGACGTTCTCCAGCTCCCGGGCGAGGAACCGGTCACCGGGACCCACCGGTTCGGCGGCCGGGACGCAGAACCCGATCGCGTCGACCTCGGCGAGGGTGGACCGGACCAGGCTGTCCAGGCGCTCGCCGAGCAGCGTCCGCGGCTTGTGCAGGCCGGGCGTGTCGACCAGGATCAGCTGCGCGTCCGGGCGGTGCACGATGCCCCGGATCACCCGCCTGGTGGTCTGCGGCCTGTCGCTGGTGATCGCCACCTTCGCGCCGACTAGCGCGTTGGTCAGGGTCGACTTGCCGACGTTCGGGCGGCCCACGAGACAGGCGAATCCCGCGCGGAACACGGCGCCGGACGGGATCGGCCCGGAGCGAGAGTCGGAGGCCGGCAGGCGGTCGGCCGGTGGGCGGTTCACCACTTGATTCTCGCGCAT
>JASIGD010000608.1 GCA_030045295.1 Streptosporangiaceae bacterium | reverse complement strand
GGCCGATCTGCCAAACCGGTCATATTGTCACCTCAACTGCCCCTAGCCGCCAGCTATCATCCTGTCATTGCGGCGGCCTGCGGCTGACGGAGCCTCCCCGCGGTCATCGGCAGCAGTCATCTGAGTCTCCCCCTCGCAAGAGCAGCCTTCCGGTAGCGCACTGCCGCCGATGGCCGCCGCGTGCCACAGTACGCGCGGGGGGCCTGACCGAATTGGCCGAAGACCAAGACGCGGTGAAGGATGGGGTGCAGGACCGCGGGCTCAGCGCTGCAGTCCATTCCACGACCATCGCGGAATGTTCATGCCCTCGGGAACCTCGTCAGCAGACTGGTGGTAGCGGGACATTTCCGTCGTGGTGGCCCAGGCGAAGTAGTCATGCAGGACCTGCCGCAAAGGCCCGGCCGCTTCTAGAGCGGCATCTTGCATCGCCTGGTCGAAACACTCGATCGCCCGCCGGTCCATCTCCTCATGCGGGCCGTTGCCGCTGTGGATCCGCACGACCGACGTCTGGTCCCCGTAGGAGCCGGAATAGGCGGCGGGACCGCCGAGGACCTCGGCCCAGTATGCGGCGAGCCGCTGGCTGTGCTGCGGATGGAATCCGTGGCTGAACGCGTGGCTGACGACCTCGTCGGCCATCACCCGGGCGTGCCACGCTTCGGCCAGTCGGAGCAGACCCTCGCTGCCGCCCGCGGCCTCGTACACACTTTGCATGGCACCAGACTGCCACGCTGCCCGGACGCGCGGCACCCCGCGGAGGTGGTCAGGGGCTCGCGGTCGGCGGGGGGAGTCGCTCGGCCACTTGCTGGCGGGCGTCGTCGTCGGGGAACACGGCTCGGAGCACGGCGTCGGCGGCGGCGAGGTCGGCTTGGCTGACCCGGTTCCGCACCGACTGGTTGAGGGCGTCCTGGGCTGCCCAGATCGCCCGACCGTAGGCCTTGCCGCTGGGCGTGAGCACGACCAGGGTGCGGCGGGCGTCGGCCTGGTCGGTGCCGAAGCTGGCATAACCGCGCTCGACCAGCCCGTCGGCCAGCTGGCGGGCGGCCTGGCGGCTGGTGCCCAGCGCCTCGCCCAGCTGGCCGATGGCCAGCGGCCGCTGCAGGAGCAGGGCGAGTATCCCGGCGTCGGTCCGGCGGTAGCCGGGGAAGCCGGCTTGCTGCATGCGCTCCCGTACCTGCTCGATCCAGCTCCGCCGGGCCAGGGCGAGCAAGCTGCCGAAGCGGTAGGGCGGTCTTGCGTGAGCGGCCATCGAGAGGCACACTACAGCGTATGCAAGATACGCAAGTAACTTGCCTATCTGGATGGGGGGCGAAACACCAGGTCCCCCGGTTGGCAGCGGTCGTCACCGGGCTGCTGGCCGCCTGCCTGCTGGCCGCCTCGTGCTCACCGGCGACGACCTCGGCGACGACCTCGGCGGGCGGCGGCGGCGCGGCGTCCGCCGCGCCGCCGGTCTGGCTCTGCGCGCCGGGAATGACCGACGACCCGTGCGTGCAGAACCTCGCGACGACCGCGGTCACCGCCACGGGGGCCAGGTCGGCCAGCTCACTGAAGCCGACGGCCTCGACCAGCTTCGCCTGCTTCTACGTCTACGGCACCGTCTCCGCCGAGCCATCGGTCAACGCCGACCTGAAACGGGGCAAGGCCGAGATCACCGCCGCGGAGGTGCAGGCGACACCGTTCTCCCCGGTCTGCCAGATCTACGCGCCGATCTACCGGCAGGTCACCCTAGCCGACCTCGCGGCCCATCCGGACCTGAACTTCGGCCCCGCGGAGACCGTGACCGCCTACGACAGCATCAAGGCCGGCTTCGAGGACTTCCTCACCCACGAACTGGACGGCCGCCCGTTCGTGGTGATCGGCGACTCGCAGGGCGCGGCGATGCTCAACCTGCTCCTCGCCCGCCTCGTCGATGACGTGCCCGCGCTGCGCTCCAGGCTCGTCACCGCGATCATCCTCGGCGGCAACGTCGAGGTGCCGACCGGCCGGCTCGTCGGCGGGACCTTCAAGTACATCCCGGCCTGCAGCCGGCCAGGCCAGACCGGCTGCGTGATCGCCTATTCCGCCTTCCCGGCCACGCCGCCCGCCGATTCGCTGTTCGGCCGCCCGGGGCAAGGCGTCTCGCTGCAGTCAGGCCAGACGGCCAGGCACGGGCTCCAGGTCGTCTGCGTCAACCCCGCCGCGCTGTCGGGCGGGCCGGCCACCCTCGCCCCCGTCTTCCCCTCACTGCTTCGGGCGGCGTCCACTCCCTGGGTGTCCTACCCGGGTCTTTACACGGCCCGCTGCGAGCACAGCGATGGGGCCTCCTGGCTGAACGTCACCAAGGCGACCGGCCCGGCGGACCACCGGCCGACCGTCACCCAGAACGGCGGCCCCGCCTACGGATACCACGTCTGGGATCTGAGCCTGGCCCAGGACAACCTGGTCAGCGACGTCGCCGCCGCCGAGGCCACCTGGACCCATGACCACCCCTGATACCCGCAGCGGCCCCGGGAAGCCCAAACCTTGCGCCTGGCCGCGGCGCGGTCGTGACGTAACTAGCAGTCACCGCCGTCGTCCACGAGGCCTACCCCGGCGCTCGCCCGTCGGCTAGTCGTTGCCGACCAGGCCGAGCGTGACCAGGTCGTTGACCGGCTCGTCGGTACTGCAGGTGCCGAACGAGGTGAACAGGCCGCGGACGGCTGAGACCGCCTCCGCATCCAGGTTGCTGATCTTGGCCGCGACCTGCGCCGCATCCCGGGCGGCGAGCTCGGCCGCGACCTGCTCCCGGCTCGCGTCATCGAGGGCCGCTGCCACCGCCAGCAGCACGTTAAGGAAACCGTGATGTTCGAAGCCCGTATCCGCGGCCCGGTGCCGTACCGCGTGATGCAGCCCGGCCGTGCATTTGAACGCCAGCCGCGCCTGAGCCAGCGTGACCAGGCAGTTCGCTAGCGTCTGGTCGTCCGGGAATGCCTGTGCCGTGGTCCCGCCGGTCCGCACCTTGGCCCGGTACCGGTGGTCATCGACCGCGCGAGCCGCGGCGGTGGTGAAGTCGCGGGCCGGGACCTCGATGAAGGCGGCGGCGCCGGCCAGCGGGGTCCGGTCAAGCGCGGCAGCCACGTCCGCGACCGCAGTGGCGATGTTGTCGTGGGCGGCGGCCGGCACTTCGACGGCGCGTAGCCGCAGCCGCGGGTCAGCGAACACGCCGTCCACTGCCGCATCCAGACCCGAGGCGCCGCCCGGCAGCACGAGCGCGAGGTCAGCTTCGGCGACGCCGGCGGCCGTAAGCGCCGCGCTCAGCTCGGTGATCTTCGTGTCGGCGCAGACGAACGGGCCGCACATCTCGCTGTACCACGCGGTCTGGCGACGCAGGTGCCCGGCTACGGCGTCGGCCATCGGCAGCGAGGCGGGCGGGAACAGCGACGCGTCGTCAAATAGCCCGCGGAAGATCGGCAACTCCATGGACACGCCTCCTGCCCTGCCGACGGGTGAACACTACCCGGCGCCAGGGACAGGCCGACCTGGTTAGCTGAGCTACTCCAAGGGGTCCAGCGGTCGCAGGCCAGCAGGGAGCGCCTGAAGCGGTCATCCGGATGTGTCGCTGTCGGCCGGCGCGGGGCCGGTGGCGAGCCGGGTATCGGCGATGCGGTCGGCGTGGCGCTGGGTGGGGGCGTGGCCGAGGACGGCGGTCAGGAACGGTTCCCGGTCCAGCTTGTAGACGGTGGCGTCGGTGCGCGCGGCCACGGTGGCCGTGCGCGGGACGTCGCGCAGCAGGGCGATCTCGCCGACTCCTTCGCCGCGCCCGCACCGGCTCAGAAGGTGCCCGTCCTGGCTGGCGTCGAGTTCGCCGGACGCGATCGCGTAGTAGGCATCTCCCGGGTCACCCTGGCGGATCAGCTCGGTGCCGGCCGGCACGGCAACCGGGGTGAGGGCGGCGGCCAGGCCCTCGAGCTCGGGTGCGGGCAGGTCGGCGAACAGCGGCAGGGAGCGTAGCAGCGCGATCTGCACCACGGGCACGGGTGTGCCGGCGTCCAGGTCGAACAGCGCGCGCCCGCCGGCCACGGCGGCCAGCGGTAGCACGACCGCGACCCCGAGCAGGGCAAGCCGGCTGCCGCCCAGGTGCACCAGCGCCGGGACCAGCAGGGCGCCGATGGCGAGCCCGGCCATGGTGAGCCCTTCCAGCAGACCGAAGACCCGGCCGAGCAGCTGAGCCGGGACCGACCGCTGCATCAGGGTACGGCTGGCCACGTCCAGCAGGGCGCGGCTGGCGCCCACCACGATCAGCAGGGCCACCGTCGCGGCCAGGCCGAGACCGGACGCCAGCACCGCCAGCGCGCCGGACAGCAGCAGCGCCGCGGCCAGGATCGGCAGCCCCAGGCGCCGGCCGACCAGCGTCGCGCTCACCAGGGCGGCCAGCACCGCGCCCACCCCGTAGGCGGAGTTCAGGTACCCGG